>NZ_KV791446.1:7283-67189 GCF_001807895.1 Stenotrophomonas sp. HMSC10F07 | reverse complement strand
CCCCGCCGCATTCGATGCAGAGGCGGGTCGCCCCGAAGCCGGGCCGGCCCTCGGGAGATTGCATCAGCTCGAGGTCGGGCCGTTTCGGGGCTTCATGCGTCAGGAGACATTCGACCTCAGCCATGACATCACCCTGGTCTACGGTGCGAACGGCACTGGTAAGAGCAGCTTCTGCGAGGCACTGGAAATTGCCATGCTCGGCTCGATCAGCGAGGCGCAAGTCAAGCGGGTCGACCAACGGGCCTACTGCAACAACGCTCGCCTGCGCCGCCATGTCGCGCCTGTCCTATCGTCCCGGGATGAAGACCGGCCCCAGGCTGTCCAGCCGGACGAAGCTGAATACCGCTTCTGCTTCATCGAGAAGAACCGCCTGGACGACTTTGCGCGCATCGCCGCGCGGACGCCGGGCGACCAGCGGCAGCTGATCGCAACCCTGTTCGGCGTGGACCAGTTCAGCGAATTCGTGCGGGGCTTCAACCCCTCGCTCGATCAGGACCTGATGCTCGCCGGTGTCCAAGCCGCGCAGCTGGCACAGCGCCGCGTACAGTTGGCGAACTCCGAGCAGACGATCGCCGCCTATCCGCAGAAGATTGCTGCGGTCGAGGCCCTAGAGCAGGCCTTGGCGCAGCGCATGTCGCCCGGCGCAACCTACCAGGCCTGCGTCGACTGGCTGCTCGGTACACCACACCAACAAGGTCGGCTGCCTTACGTCCAGGCACAACTGGACGCCAACCCGCCTGCCATTTATGAAGTGACGCAGGCCCGTCTGCAGGCGTTGCTGGCAGAGGCCTACCGGATCCAGGGACTGTGGCAGGCATCCTCCGGACAGCTCGCCGCCCGCGCCGGGGAGGTGTCATACGCGAAGCTCTACGAGGCCGTGTTGGCACTGGCGGACGGGGCGACGGCTTGCCCGGCCTGCGGAACCGCACTAGCCGCCGTGGCGCAGGATCCGTTCGCCAAGGCGCGCGTAGGCCTGGAGCAGCTCGCGCAACTGGCTGCCCTCCAACAGCAGGAGGCGGGTCATCGCACGCAGTTGAGCGAGGCGATCCGGGTCCTGTGGGAGGAGATGCGGCGCGTGGTGACGGCTGGTGCCGTTGCCTGTCCGGCCGAATCACAGGGTGCTGGCCTGCCGCTGCTGCCTCCCACTGCGGCCGGCAACTGGCTTGGTGCCTGGGTCGATGGAGATCGGCGTGCCTGGAACGGTCTGCTGCGAATCGCCGAGACCATTGAAGGGATCGACGCGCAGGCGCGGGAAGTGCATGCCCAGCGCGGCGCATTGGCACAGGAGCGAGATGGCCTACAGCTGCACCAGTTGGAGGTCGAACGGCTGCGCACCATGCGGGGGGCTGCCGATCAGGATCTGGCCACCGCCCGCCAGACCGTAGCCCAGTTCGACGAGGCGAACCGCGAACTGATCGAGGCCGTCGCTGCGGAAGTGGCGGTGGTGGCACACCATCAGCGGGTCAAGGTTGCCTACGACGGCTTTTTGCCCGAGATCCAAGCCTACCTTGCCGCACTGCCGGGTGTGCTGCTCCAAGGGCTGGGAGAACAGGCGCGCCAGCTATACAACGCATTCAATCGTTGCGATCCGCCCGGCGATCTGCTGCACGCGTTGTGGCTGCCCGTGGCCGAGAACGGCAAGATCGAGGTGGAGTTTACCGGGGAGCCAGGCACCCGCTACGACGCACTGATCGTGTTCAGCGAGGGGCACATCAAGTGCCTCGGCCTGGCCATACTGCTCGCCAAGAACATCGCACAGGGATGCCCCGTGGTCATCTTCGATGATGTCGTCAATGCAATCGACGATGACCACCGCGACGGCATCTGGCGTACCTTCTTCGAAGACGGTCTGCTCGACGGCAAGCAAGTCATCCTCACCTCGCACGCCGAGGAATTCCTGCATCGCATCCAGCAGGAGCTGGGCGCCCGCCGCGCTGGTGCTATTAAGCGCTACAAGTTCCTTCCGCACCAAGGGGAACACGAGCTGCGCGTGGACAGTGATCCACCCACGAAGAACTATGTTCTGCTGGCGCAGCAGGCGTTGGCGGCCGATGAAAAGCGTGAGGCGTTGCGGCAGGCCCGGCCGGCGTTGGAGAGTCTGACGGACCGTCTCTGGACATGGCTGGGACGGCGAGTCGATGGTCGAATCGAGATCAAGCTGGGTGGTCCTCGTTCGCCTTGGGAGCTGAACAACAAGTGCGCCAAGTTGCGATCAGCGGTGGATCGGATCGCCGCGCAACACGATGGCGCGCCGCAGGCGGTTGCAGCCCTCGTCGCTTTGCTCAACGTTAACGGCGCAAGCATCGAGTGGGGTTACCTCAATAGCGGCGTGCACGATTCGCAGCGTGATCACGAGTTCGACCGTGCCACCGTTAGGGTCGTTGTCGAATCGGTCGCGGCCCTCGATGCCGCGCTGGACGTCTTGCAGAGACGCTGAATGCCTAAAGGTACTTCTTGAAGCTACCTGCGGTCAGGCTGACTGCCAGTCCCAGCATGGCGGCGCTCGGCAGCAGGATCAGCAATGGATGCACCGAGATCGGCAGCGCCAGGTACGTGACCCACGGCAGCACGGCCAGTGGCATCAGGCTGGCTTTCGCTCGGTGGTAGATGAAACCGGATTCCCGGCCCGCGCCGAAGCGGCGCACGTCGCGCCGAACTAGTCCGTCGATCAGGCCGACGAATGCGGCGGTGAAGATCAGCGGTAGCGTGAGCACCAGGACCAGCAGGCGCACCAGGAAGGTCAGCGTCGTGAAGGCGGCAGCGATCAGGTAGCTTTCGGTCCAGACATAGACTTGGCTGATGTAATAGCGAAAGCTGCGCCCCTCGTCCTGGTTTTTCTCGTGGCTGGGCGCGCGGGCGCGCTTGGCGGTCTGGCTCATGCGTTTCAGCAGACCGGAGCGAACGAACACCCATTCGTAGCCAGTGTCCACCAGCTCATGTGCTGTGCGCCCTGGCTCCTGCACGACCACGCTGCGGGTGAAATGACTGGACAAGTGTCCCAGCTCGTATTGCAACATCTGCTGCGAGTGCCGCCAGCCCTGGTCCTTCCAGAACAGGTGCATGCCGACGCACTCCACGACGATCGAAAACAGCAGCGAGCCGATCAGCACCCCGAGCAGCCGGAACGGCAAGGTGATGGTGCCGACGATCAGGCCCTGACGCTGGTTCTGCTCCCGCTGCGCAGTCGAGGCGGCGTCCTTCATGGCGAGGCCTCATTGCCCGCACCATCGTCGGTGGCGCTGGCTACTGCGGGAGGTTCGGCCGCAGCGGCGTCATCCAGCAGGTCGTCGGGCAGGCCGGTATCCTGCAAGGCCGGGGAGCTGGTGAACTCCCACCACTGCGTCGCTTCGCTGTAGCTCTGGCGCATGTACCCGGCCAGTTGCTGCAAATCTGCCGGCATCACCTCGTCCGGGTCCGGCGCCGGCAGCGGCATCCGCACTTTCCAAAGGTGGCCTCCCTGGAGCAGCGCGAAGCACTGGCCCTTGGGCAGGCCGACGACATGCGACGGCTCGATCATCGGCACGCTGGACATGCTGATGCGGTCCTGGGTGTTCGACGTGAAATCCGTCGCCCCGCGAATGTCCGAGCTGTCGGTCGCGCCGCTGACGATGGTGGTCGTATAGACCTCGACCTTCGGTAGCTGCCGGGTCAGCAGTTCGGCGGTCGCGGTCTCACGCACACGCAGCATGAATAGGTTGTTGAAGTTGCCGATGACCTGACCGGCCTTGGCGCGGTTGCCGATGCGGGCCTCGATGTCCGAGAGCGTCTGCGTGTAGGCGGTGACTTGCAGGCCTGCACCGCCGCCTTTGTTGATCAATGGAATGAACTCGTCGCCCATCAACTCGTTGAATTCGTCGGCGTGGACATTGATCGGCACGCGCGCACCGGCCGATGCGCCCGGCAGGCCATCGTCGATCCCGTGCTTGTAGATGTGGCCGGCGACCGACACGAGATCGCTGAACATCGAGTTGCCGACCGCTGCGGCGACCTCGGCGTCGGAGAGCGCATCCAGGCCCACATAGACGATGGCCCTCTTACGGATGATCTGCATCCAGTCGAAGATCGGGCGCGGGTCCGCCAGGTCGGAGTAGTTCGGGGCCAAGAGCTGCGCGATCTTGCCGCTGGTGAGCTTCTCCAGCAGCGGCAAGAGGCTGGCGACGATCTTGTCGAAGTACGTCTTGTCGTAGCGAACCGCCGAGCGGAGGCCGTCCAGCACCGGGTCGTAGTTGCGCGCCTGCGAGAGGTACTGCTCCAGCGCCACCACGCGCTTCTCGCGCCCGATCATGTTGCGCGGAATGTTCTTCTCGTTGAGCTTGGCCTCGATCTGGACGATCACCTCCCAGGCCTTGGGCTCGGTCTTGGCGAAGTAGTGCTGGGCGTACTCGATGAACAGCGCGTCGATGTTGATGACGTGCCGCTGGATCAGCATATAGTCCGGGCGCTGCCCCAGCTCCACCAGGGCGCGGGCAATGATGTTGACGAACCGCCACGCGAATTCCCTGAAAGCGGCCGAGTTGCCTTCGCCGGAAAGCTGTCCCGCGACGCGGGTGGCCACCTCGCTGATGCGGCCAAAGCGGCCCACGGCGTTGTAGCGCGCGGAAATGTCCGGCCAGCCCAGGTGGAACACATAGAACTCGCCTTCGCGGCCCGCGCGCTTGGCCTCGACGTACATCCGCTTGAGCAGGTCCGCGTCTCCCTTGGGATCGATGACGATCACCACTTCGTGCTCGCCCGCGGCGTTCACGCGCCGGATGTCCTGGGTCACGAACAGTTCGGCCAGCCGGGTCTTGCCGACGCGCGTGGTGCCCAGCACCAGCGAGTGGCCGACGCGCTCGCCCAGCGGCAGGCTGACGTCCACCTCCTCGGGCTCAATGCCGTGCAGGCGCGGCAGGCCACCGACGGGTGGCAGCGGCCGCACCGGGTTGAAAGGCACGTCCCAGCCGGTGAGCGCAGGCAGCCGGGACAGTGGGAACGGCGCGAACTCCAGCCGTTCTTCCAGGCGCCGCGCCAGACGGTAGGCAGGCGTCGGCTCGACGTAGCGGCGGAACTCCGGCCGGTACGTTTGCATGAGCCTATGGGTGTGCTTTTGCTCCCACAGGAAGCCGCGCCCCACGAACAGGCGCTGCTGGCTGACCGGCACGTCCTTGCTGGTCATCACGTAACGCGGCAGGCGGCGGATGTTGCGCCGGTAGCGCAGGATGACGCGGGCATCGCGGTAGCGGATGGCGCCGTAGGCGCCGAACGCCAGCGCGCTGCCGACGCCCATGGACGGGCTCAGCGCGAGCGACCATGGGGCCACCAGGGACAGAAACGCGGCGCCCGCGCATGCGGCAACGGTGTATAGCTCCACCGCTGGGCGTAGCAGTACCTCGACCGGCTGTTTCCCCGACATGGCTTCATTGCTCGATGCCGGTGGCCGTGATCAGCGCCGGGTAGTGCCGCAGGCCCAGACGCTCGGCCAGATCGTCGCCGGACGCGGGCGCGAGGGGTACACCGGGCACCAGTGCGCGCAGCCGCGCCAGGCCCTGCATGGTCTCGACGTTGACCACGAGACCGACCGCGCCACGCTCGCGCAGCGCGGTCGCCTGGCGGCGAAGCCAGGCATGGGACGCCTCGTCGTCGCCGACGACCACGAAAGGACGCAGGCCCGGCGCTTCGATGACCCGCCGCACGACGGTGCCGGGCGTGAGCTTGGCGCTGCGCACCGGCAGCATCGCGGCCTCGTCCGCCGGCGTGGCGGGAACCTGGGGTGTCGGGATCGGTGGCCGGGCCGGCGCGTTGGCAGGCGGCTGGAGGTTCAGGGCTTCGTAGTACGGTAGCGCCGACGCGCCGCCGCGGTCTTCGACCACGATCAGCGGCTCGCCGGCAAGCGAGGCCAGCGGCAGGCCTGCCAGCAGCATGAGCAGACCCCGCAAGGCCAGATGGGATGTCGTCATGGGGATATCTCCTGGCGCGCGGCGAGGACCGCGACGGTTGGGCGCGCGCCCTGCACGCGGGCAAGGTGGCGGGATACGCTGCGCCGGTAGCGGGCGGCAGGCTCGCCTCCGGCAGGACGGTGGTAGCGGCCGATCGCCAGCAACCAGTCTTCGCCCGGGGTGTGCTGCTCGCGCAGGATCTCGGCGGCGATGGCGAGGTTGCGGTACGGGTCGAGCAAGTCGCACGCGCTGGCGTAACGCTGCTGGTGGTAGCCGAGGTTGATCTGGCCAAGGCCCGCGTCGATGCGCGTGTGCGGCGTGGAGCGCATTGCCTGCTGCAAGCCAGTGCAGGCGTCGGCGCGAGTGGCGTAGCGGTGTGATTGGCCGGCGACGTTCAGGGTCCACGGCCACGGGACGATGCGTCCGTGGCGGCGGATGCCGCTCTCCTGCAATGCCACCGCGTAGAGCACCGTCGAAGGGACGCCCGCGCGCTGCGCGGCGAGCTGGTAGGCCGGCGGCGGAACCTCTTGGGCGTGGGCGGCGGAGGCGCACAGGCCAACAGCGAGCACCAGTGCGCGCAACGGCGCCGCTAGGGCTGGCGTTGCCATTGGCCGTTCACCTCGCGCACGACCGCGGGCAACTCGCCGGGCAGGCCCAGCGACAGCCAGCGGCCGCCGTCATGGTTGAGCGTGATGCTGCCGCTACGCACGCGCGCCGGATCGACGTTCGCGCGCTTGGCCCAGTCGCGGATGCGCGCGTCGTCCTGGCGGCTGCCGACCATGTACAGGTCGAAGTGAGCGCCCGCCGATTGCAGGCGCTGCACGAGTTGGCCGCAGGCATCGCAGCCGTCCTTGACGAACACCGCCGTGCGGCCGGAGCCGCGCGTGGCGCCGGCGACCGGCTTGTCGTCCGGCAGGTTCACACGCTGCATGCCGGGATTCAGTCGCTGCCAGGCTTCGTCGTAGGCGCGCTGATAGGCAAGCAGCTTCTCCACGCGGCGCGCTTCGACCTGCACCTGCAGTTCTGCGTAGCGGTGCCGTTCCTCGTCGGTGCGGGCCTCGATGCCCAGGGCCGAAAGCGGGTCCAGGTTGGGCGAGTAGATGCCCAGCGGCCCGTCCATCAGCTCGCGGTAGCGCGCCCACTCCTGCGGTTGCAGGCCCCAGTCGCTCGCCACCCGGTCGTCCAGAACGCGAGCGACCAGCGGCCGCTCCTGGCTCTGTGCATTGCGGGCGGGAGCCGCAGGCGGCTGCTGTGCCCAAGCGGGCCACTGGGCGGACGCCAGCAGGAGCGCGGAAAGGATGATCGACGGCTTCATGCGATCTGCTCCGGTCAGGGAATCGCCACGCGGCGGGTCTGGTCGCCGGCCTGGAACACCACGGTGTTGCCCTCGACGGCCTGCAAGCGCCACGGGCCGACCGCATCGCCGGGTAGCAGCACCTGAAGCTGGTCGGGCGTGAAGTCGCCATTGCTCGGCGCGACGGACACGCTGCGCTCGCCGGCACGCAGTTCGGCACCGACGATGCGGAACGGGAGCGGCGGTGGTTCGGGCATGGCGGCTGACTTGCTCGGTGCGCGCGGCCGGACGGGTGCGGCGGCACGCGCGGCGGTCTGGCGTGCCTTGATCTGCTCGACTTCGGCGCGCAGCGCCTGCAGATCGTCGGTGGCGGCATAGACGCTCAGCGATTTCTCGACCTGGGCCGCGCGTGCTTCCAGGATTTGGCGGGTGTCTTTGAGGTCTGCCGCCGTGGCGACGGCCGGACGCTGCTGGATGGCCTCGACGGTCTTGGCCAAGCCTGTCGACTGCGCTTCGAGGCGTTGCAGGCGGGAATCGAGGCGCTCCTGGTCGGCCTGGTCGTTCATCGCCTGGTAGCCGAGGGCAACGAGGACACTGAGGCCGATCAGCCAGAGCCACATCAGGCTCTGCACCACCACGACGGCCGTTGAACGATGGGCGGGCTGCGGGTCGTTCATGGCTGACCTCCCGATGCCGCGGGTGCCAGCGGGAACGTCTGCACCGCCTCGGTGGCGGGCGGCGCGGGTACGTTGTCGGCGGTCATGCTGTCGCCGGGCCGCTCGAAGCAGATTTGCCGCGCGCGGTCATCCGCGTGCAGTTCCCAGGCCGGACCAGCCAGGGTGAGCAGCGCATCGCGCAGGGTCATGGGGCCGAGGTGCAGGTGCGCCGCCGGCAGCGGCAGTGCGTACAGCTCGATCACCGCGTGCGCCGTCTGGCACAAGCCGTAACCGCTGCGCTTGAGCACATGCCGTAGCCCGTCGCCGACAGTGGCGCGGGCATCCTCGGGCATCGACACGTCGATGGTCTGCAACAGCAGGTCGCGCTGCTCTGCTGTCGGTGCCAGTTCCACGAGGGTGTAGCGGCCGTACCGCACGACGGGGATGTACTCGGGCGCATCGGGTGCGGGCGCGGCTGAGACTTCCTCGATGGTGTCGGGCGCGACCGGCGCGCTCGTCGTCGCGCAGCCGCCAGCCAGCACCGACCAAAGTAGGCCGAGAAAACCCGCCAGCAGGCGGCGTTCGGGATGGTGAAACCAAGGTGGAGATGGGCACATGGCGCGTCGTCCTGAAACATCGAGCCCTCACCATCGCCGCTCGGGCCACGAGCGGCAGCAAACAATGCGAACCAGGCAGCGCCCGATTTCCCGGTAGCCCCGCTCCAAAGAAAAAGGCCCCCGAAGGGGCCAGTGAAAACGCATCGGGCTTCGCCCGACCAATCCCGAGCCAGCTTCAGGCCGGGATCGACTGTGCCAGTTGGGTGTGCGACCAGCAGCGCACGAACTGCCCGTTCTCGCCGAGCGGCCGGTTCGCCACCGCCGCCGAATACTCTCCAGTGTCGCTGGTGTCGTAGCAGATGACCTTGATCTCGCCGCTGTCGCAGCGGATGGAGTGGATCTGGCCTTCGGTTATATCGACCACGACGACCTGCGGAACAAGCCCCAGTTCGCGGGCGGCCGACAGGATGGGGCCGTATTCGGCAGCGTCGAAGCAGATGAACGGCCCTTCGTAGCGGGCATCCTCGGCCAAGTCCCTGGCCTTGTCGTAGTGGATATCCAGGTCGTATTCCTCCTGGGTGACCCTGACCTTGAAGACCGGCATGTCGGGACTGCCAGAGGCATCGATGCAGGCAACCGCGACTTGCATCTCGATCTCACCGCCGTCGGCAGGTTCGGTCGAGGGGATGATGGCTTGACCCGAGGGCACTTCGTCGGCCATGCCCATGCGCTCGCGCATTTCGTCGATGAAATCCTCGGGGGCCATCAGCCCATAGCGCGCCAGGCGCAAGGGAATGTCCTCTGCACCGAGGTTGCCGTCCTCGATGCGCTGCTGCATGAAGGCGGCGATCTTGGCTTCGAGCGCATCGCTGTTAGTCGCCGAGGGCAACTCGGTCACCTCGATCGACCAAGCATCCACCTTCGCGGCGGTCTCATCGATTAGCAACCTCTCGCCGATGGCGCGGACCCACATGCGTTGCAGCCGTGCCAATATTTCCGACGCGGCCTCGCCGTCGAGCAAACAGGTCACGTCGAGCGTCAGGCGGGCTTTCACGTTTTCGGGCGTGGATTGGGTATGGGTGTTCATGGAAATCTCCTTGGAATGAAAAATGCGCAGCCACGTCCACGGAGACCGTGTGCGTGGCTGCAAGGTGGGACCAACGGAAAGCCGGCGGCGCGAGGCCGGCGTTGGCGTGGGGATCAGGCGGCGACCAGTTGCCGGGCCAGCGCGACCTCGACGGAATCACCGTCCTGGTTGAGCACATCCAGGCCCGATTCGGGCACGTCGCCCGAGGTGGACTGCGAGACCATGATCTTCTTGGCCATCAGCTCCAGGCAGGTCATCTGCGAGGAACCGGCGTAGCCGAGGTAGATCACGCGCACCGGCTGTTTCTGTCCGATGCGCCAGGAGCGGCGTGCCGCCTGCTGGAGCGAGTACACGTTGTAGCCCGACTGCATGAAAACGATCGTCGGGAAGTCCAACAGGTCCAAGCCCGTCTTGACCAGCTCAGGGTTGGTGATGAGCACGTCGACGCCACGGTCCAGTTGCTCGGCGATCCAGTCCTCGCGGCGGCTGGCGTCCACGCTTGCGCGCAGCACCGCCACCCGAAAACCTTCTTGCTCCAGCAATACCTTCAAGCGCCACGTGGTGTCGCGCGTGCCGGTATAGACCGTGTAGGCCAGGACCTTGCGGCCCTGCGCCTTTTCCTCTTTGCAGATGTCGATCAGCTCGCGCTCTTTCGGCGTCACCTCGAACTCGTTGAACTGAGCCGGGACGAACGCCAAGGTGTTGCGCGTGCGCGGATGCACCACGGTTTCCGACCGGAAGCAGCAGTCCGGCCAGGCCAGCAGCACGTTGAGCACCACACCCAGCAGCGTCGTATCGCGTCGCGCCAGAGCCTGTTTCAGCTCCGCGGTCAGCCGACCCGCCAGGTCGCGGTAGGCCGCGGCTTGCGCCGTGTCCATTGCGACTTCACGGAACTCCTCGTCATACGGCGGCAGGACGTTGCCGCCGATGTCCTTGAGCTTGAGGAAGATCGTGAACGGCAGGATGCACCGCAAGACCCCCTTCGGCCCGAAGCCGGGAGCCTTGACCGTGCGCACCGATACCTTGGTGCCCCTGGCCGTCTTGTGCGCCGTGCCGGTGCTTTCGGAGTAGATGTCCTTGAGGACCCCGTGGTCCTTCATGAACGCCATGGCCGCCGAGGTCATGCTGCCGCTCGTGGTCGGCCGGTAGCCGTCTTCGATCATCCGCCCAGGCAGGGCTCGGAACAGCAGGTAGAACAGGTCGTCCCCGTAGCCGCCCATCAGCGTGCCTGTCAGCAGCAAGGTCTTGCGAGCCTTCGCCGCCAGCACGCCCATAGCCTGACCCTGGGCACTGCCACCGTTCTTGTACTCGTGTGCCTCGTCCGCGATGCACAGGTCGAACGTGCCTTGCGGCAGGTAGCGCTTGATGAACTCGGACGGCTGGTAGCCGCCCTCGCCAAAGCCGAACTCCATGTTGGCCATCGCACGCTCCATGCGCGTGGCCTGACGGTCGGAAAACACCAGCTCGCCGTTCGCATCCATCAAGTTGATGAACTCGTGGATGTTGTCGCCCAGCATCGACGCCAGGAACCCGTCGCCGAACTTCTGCATCAGCTTCTGCGCGGTAACTTCCCCGATGGTCGGGATGCGCTTCAGGGCTTTGAGCACGGCCGAGGACTGGTCACTGCCGGACAGGCTGCGCGGGCGGATCAGCGTCCACAGGGGCGCGGCGCAATGGCTGCACTTCCTGCGGTATTCCTCGGCTTGGAGCGCGCCCGGATTGACCGGCTCGCCGTCGAGGTCGGTGATGACCGTGCCGCAGTCCGGGCACGCCGCCACGTCGCCGTGACGGGTGCGCCGCTGGGTGAAGACGGGCTTCCAGTGGAACCCCATCCGCATCCTGACCCGGCCCAAGACGAAGAACTCCTGGCCCGTGGGCTGGACATTCAACTGCTCGCGCAGCTTGATGAGCTTGATGAGCGTGTCCGGCCCGTTGAGCACCCATACCTTGGCGCCTGCCACGGTCTCCTGGATCTCGCGCCGCCACTTGTAAACAAGGTGCGGCGGCGAAAGAACCAGGGTGCGGCGGTAGCCTTCGGCGTTGAGCACAGCGGCCGTGGCGATGCCGACGGTCGTCTTGCCGCAGCCCATTTCGCCATTGACGATCGCGGCGCGTTCGCCACGATCGATCAGCAGCTCGGCGGCGGCGTGGACGACTTCGGCCTGGGCCGGGAACAGCTTGCGCTTGAGGCTGGCGACGACGAGTTGCCGGTGCGCCTGCGGCTGGCCGTTATAGACCGGCGGATTTGCGCTATTGAGGGCGTCAAGCAGTTCGTCGCCGAACTCGCCGACGAAATCCTGAAGGCTCAGGGTCAGAGGGGAAGATTCCGCATCGAGCAGTTCGCCCTGTACGGGCGCGGCTTCAGCGGCAGTGGTTTCGAGATCGAGGGACATGGTGATGCTCCAATGAAAAATGGGGCATGCACCACCCCCAGCGGGGCAATGGCATGCCCCGCAGTGGGAAGGAAATCGGCGCTTGGCCGAGGTGGTCGAAGTTGCCGGCCGTGGCGGCCTGCTGGTGAATCGTGATCAGTCTTCGGACGGCAGCACGACGACGGTGGCGCTGCGCTCCGCATCGGTGACGATGCGGATGGCCAGCCCCGGATGGATCACGTAGCGGGATTCCAGCGATGCACCGGATTGCAGTGCAGTGCTGTTGGCCTGCCATTGCTGGATGTTGACGTCGCCCCAGTCGCCACGGGTGTGGCGCCTGAAGTACGGGATCGGGTCGAGGCGCCCCGTGCGAACCAGGCGATCGATGCCCCTGCTGAAGATGAGCGCACCGATTGGAAACGCCAGCCTGTGGCAGTAGGTTTCAATGCGATGTGATGCCATGGGCTCCTGCTTGATGAGTCATTGAGCCACGACACCCCTGGCGGAGTGAAGTGGCTCCGGCAGGTGGATGAACACGACGATGGTGCTGTCAGATCATGTCCCGCTCTTCGGGAAGCTGGACCACCGTGGTCTGGTGGTCCTCGCGGGTTTCGACGATCAACACCAGTTCGGGCGTGATCCTGAAGTGGGAGATCATCGGATCGTCCCCGCGGATTGCGACATCGTTGGCTTGACGGGTGGCCTCATCGGTCTCGCCCCAGTCACCGCGCACATGGCGCTGGACAAGAGCCAAGGGGTCGATCAGGCCTTTGCTGGCCAGCCAATGCACCTTCTCGCTCAACTGCAACGTACCTGGTGCGAACAACGGTTGCTTCTGCGGCGCGGGCCGCTTGAACAGGCTTGAGAACATGGGTGTTTCTCCTTCGAGGTGGTACAGCAGGACGGCAGCGCGTCCGGTGGATTAACGGATGGTCAGGACCTCGCCCCGTGTAGCGGAGCCGGGCGTCATGTCCCACGCGCGGATGACGGGCACGAACTTGTCGGTGAGGATGCGGGTCTCGGCGATGGAGCCGTCTTCGCGTTCGGTGAATTCCCGCTGGAGCGTCTTGTCCTTGTGGGTGTCACCTTTGACGACGAGCACGCGCCCCGTCTTGGAGCGCACAACCCCCGAGATCGCGCCCGCGGCCAGGGCCAGGGCGAGATGCCAGTGGGACAAGGCACGTGCCGGTGGACGCAGCGACTGCTGCGCGGCCCCCAAGTGCGTGTCCTGCGACGGCCAGAGGCCTTGCAGCCGGCCGACTTCATCGGCGAACTGCTCCGGCTCCATCGTCACGCGGAAGAAGTGCTCCGGCTCGGCCGGACTGGCGGGGACGATGTACGGCAGGAACGGCCATTCGCTCGGCAGCTCCTCGGCTTCGACTTCACCAAGCCCGACCTGCAACAGCAGATTGCGCACGGCCTTGAGACCATCGGGTGCCAGCTCGCGCTGACGCACCCTGCGGCCGAAGATCACCACCTGCTTGAACTGCGTCTCCACCGCTCGGTAGATCCGCAGGTCCGTGTAGTGGCGTGTCAGCCAGCCGACCAGTTCCGCGTCGAGCACGTAGCCGGGGACGATAAAGACCAGCACGCCGCCGTATTGCAACAGCGACAGGCTGCGCTGGTAGAACAGTTTCTCGAAGCGGGGACGGCCCTGGCCCTGATAGCCGATGTTGCCGTTGACGTCCTTGGACAGATCGCCATACGGCGGGTTGAGCCAGAGCAGCCCGAACGACTGCTTGGAGATCATCGTGTCCATCAGGTCCGCATGCAGGCAGTGATCGACCATGCCGCGGGCATGGCGTGCCCGTTCCGCGTCGAACTCGACGGCGAACGCCTTGGCCTGCTCGCGCCCGAGGGCATGAACAGCTTCGGCGATCGCCACGCCTTCGCCGGCGCAGGGATCGAGGATGCACATCGGGCCATCGCTGGGCATCAGTGCGTTGAGGGCCCTTTCGAGCGTGGGTTCATCGGTCGGGTAATACCCGTTCTTGGCGAAATTGCGGGCGAGCCGCGGGAACATGAGGGCCATGGAAGTCTCCTGGTTGGCGGGGATGGAGTGCGAAAGCACGCCTTGGCGTGCTCTCGCGGGTGGGTCAAGCTGCTACCGCTTCCGGCGTCCGAATCTTGGCCGGATAGGGATAGGCGGTGAGCACGTCACTGCGGATCAGGGAGCACAGCGCCAGGGTCAGCGCCGGCACGTCGGTGGCGAGCCGATGGCCTTCCAGCGGCCCGAGGGCGAACGGAAGGCGGACCAGCATCTCGCGGATCTGTAACAGCTCCAGCACGGTTTCGCGCCAGTGGTCGAGCAGCGGCAGTGGGCAGGTGTCCCGTACCAGCATCCACAGGCGGTCAAGCCGGTCGGCGCTGCCCTTGGGCAGCAATGCCAGTGCGCTGGCGTTGGCCTTGTCGGGCTTGACGCAGCGGCGGTCGAACAGCCACACGTTGGACAGCGAACCGAACAGCGTTCGCCGGTAGGCGCGGGTCATGCGCTTTTCCAGGCGATCGACGTTGCTGACGAACACCGGGACGCTGCCGCCCTGGTCGGTGATGACGTGGAACTGGTCCAGGCCCTGTTCGTCGCGCCCGAGGGTCAGACGAGCGAGGAACTGCTGGATGGCGGTGTCGCGCGCCCAGATCGACAGGAAGATCAGATTGCCCTGGTCATCGCCGACGCAAGCGTCGGCCATCACGTCGGAGCATTCGTCGATGCGATACAGCGTGGTGGAAGAAGTGTTTGCGGGCATGGTGGTGTCCTCGGATGAACGGGAACAGCACCGCCCGCTGGGGCAAGTACTGCCCCAGGGGGTGGAAGAAAGCCGCTCAGTCCGGCTCGAACTGCCGGGTGTGCGGGTTGAAGTGAAGCGCCTCATCTACTGAAGTGATTGGCGTGAAGCCCTCCAGGTAGATGTTGTTGAGGTACTGGTCGCGGTAGGTCAGTGCCTGCCGCGCCTGTTCCTCGGTGAGGCCGTTGCTGATGAAGTACTCCAGCATTTCCTCGTCGGAAGAAACTTCGTCGTTGGACAAACTCCCTTCCACGACCTTCAACAGCGCGGGCGGGAGCGCAGCCAGGATCGGGTCCATGTCGGTTCCTCCTGGCTCAGGCCATCAGCACTGCGGTGGGTGCCGCAGGTGCCGTGGGTGTGCGCCGCCGCACGTGGTAGGCGCGAACGCCTGCACGCCAGTCGGCGGACTGCTCCGGTGCGAGGTCCAGATAGGACAGCGGGCACGAGTAGTAGTACGGGTGCATGGACTCGTCCAGCGGCTTGTAGCCCCACTGGTCGCCGCTGCGTTCGATCAGATCGCAACGGATATAGCGCAGGGATTGACCCGGTGCCAGATGACGATGCACGCCTTCGACCTTGGCCGTCACTTCCGCGACGGACCACAGGACGTTGCCGCGCAGCGCGTGGGCGATGACCTTGACGCTGGCGCGCTCGGTCTCCTGCGGTGCGATCAGTTCCGCGATCAGTTCAGACCGCGATTGGGGGGAGAAATACCAGCCCATGAAAGGCCTCCTGAAGAATCGAGCCGGAGACCTCCCCGTGGGGAGAGCCCCCAGCGGGTGATGGATGCCGCGCGTGCGGCGATGGAGTCCGGTGCGGACTAGGAACCGCAACCGGCTGGGCAGTAGCCCAGTTCGATGCCATGGGAGCAGTAGCCGTTTGCAGCGTTCCACTCCTGCGTTTCCTGCCGTTCGGCAGGTGTTGCGTAGTCCCATTCCTGGGTCGCGATTTCCAGGGCCTGAGCCCGCTGGGTTTCCGGCAACCGACTGGCTTGCGCGTCGATCTCCGAACTGAAAAGTGTGACCCAGTGATCCCAGGACAGGCCGCAACCACGCTGGGCGTGCAAGGCGGCCGTCTTGCAGACAGCGCGCCACGCGGGTTCGTCCAGCGTGGAATGAGGTGCATCGCAAGCGATGGTGGACATGATGGAGACCTCCAGAAGAAAGCCGGAGCCTCCCCCGCATGGGGAAGGAACCCCGGCGGGTGGATGAAGAACACCGCGGATGCGGCGTCTGCGATCACGCAGGTTGCAGTTCGGCCTGGCGGCTCCACTCCTGCGTCTTGAAGTCCAGCGCGTAGCCCAGTTCACCCAGGCGGGCGATCTGCGCGCGCAGGGTGCGGCGGTCGATGGTGGAATCCAGTTTCACGGACTCTCCCAGCGGCCAGAGCAGCCCGAACAGCGCGGAGTCGCCATCTTCGGTGCTGCCGGGGGCAGCAGCCGCAGCGGGCGGCGGGGCATCCACACCAAAAGGCGTGGTATCGATCAGCGGGTCCGCGGACGCCTGCACGGATGCGGGCTTGGCGGGTATGGATGCCTTGGCGGACTTGGCCGGCGTTGCCGCAGGCTGCGCGCCCAGTTCTTCATCGAGCGGATCGACTTCTTGGGTGGTGAAGCTGCGTGCCTCGTCCCGACTCAGTTTGTCGATGCCGTTGAGCGTCATCCCGTCCAGGTTGGCACGGATCTCGAACCGCATGCCGTCGCCGACGGGATAGGACTTCGGGAAGATGTAGCGGATGACGAACTCCCCGTCGTACTTGCCTTCGGGGTACTGCTCCAGCTCCGCATCCTTCACCGCGAACTTGCCGACGGGGGTGACAAGTCGGCCGACGTTGAAAGGGCCGTTTCTTCCGCGGATCGTGCGCAGCGTGAGTTGGCCTGGGACGGTGATGGGCGAACCCGATTGCTCGGGCGCCGATGTGACTGCCATGATGGTTCTCCTTGGGGAATAGGAAAAAGGCAAGGCCCCGTGAGGGGCCATGCCGGATCAGAACGAAGCAGCCAATGCCGGCTCCTGCTCCTCGACTTCACCTGCGGGCTCGCGCTCGGCGGGCTCGACAGGCTGGTCGGCAGCGGTGTCGGCGGCAACCTCGGCTTCGGGCGCGGGTGCGTCCTCGGCTTGCGGCGCCTCGGCTTGCGCCTGGCTCGTCGGATAAACCTGGGTGCCGTCGATCTTGATGAGACCGATGTGGACCAGCGTCGATTCCAGGCTCGCTCCCGGTTCCCCGGCGCGCTCGCCCTTGGTGCGGATGTACGAATCGATCTTCATGTCGTTCAGACGGAAGGCGATCAGCACCTTGCGGTCCCCTTCGATGGCCTGCACGCACCGGCGAACCAGGTGCTCGGCTTCAGGGGTGGCGACGATGGTGTCGAAGTACCGATATTCCGGTTCACCGACAGGTCCGGCCAGCGCCGCGACGCAGCACGACAGGAACGGATCGCCATCCTTGGGGGAGACGTCCTTCGGACGGCTGAGGTAGCCGATGCCGCGGGTGATCAACTCGTGCTGCTTGATCGAAGCCAGTTCGGCCCGGTCAAGCGGCTCGGCCTTCAACAGTCGCGCCTTCAGAGACGCGGCGGCCTGGCCCTTGTGTTCACCCTTGTCGCGGATGTACGCATCGCCCCAGAGGTCGCCGAGGCGGAAGCGAACCAGCGGCCGCTGCTTGGGATCGTCAACGCCGATGTAGCGCTCGACCAGCTTCTTGGCCTCGGCACCCGAGACCTTGACGTCGAAGTAGCGGTAGCTGGGGTCCTTGGCGGAACCGACCAGCGCGGCGATGGTGCATGCCAAGAAGGGTTGCGCGCGGCGACCGCCCCGGACGGGAACCTCGCGGACACGCTGGATGTAGCCGATGCCCGAGGTGTGGAGGTCGAAATACGATTTCTCGTTGGACGTGGTGTTCATGGTGAATCTCCATTGGGATGAAGCGGAGACACACCAGCCCCACGCATGCGGGGAAAGGTGCGTAACCCCGCGGTGGGTTGATAAGGCGAAAGCATCCGCCACCAGGACTGGTGGCCGCTCGCGGATGGATGCGGTGCGAGCTGGCTCGGTCACGCAGTGGGAGCTGCGCGGCAACCTCGAAGACCGATGGTTGCCTGGCATGTCGCTGACAACGTCAGCAGGCATGGGGGCAGCATGTCCATGCCTCGCGCACGCGGCAGCAATCAATCGGCATCCGGGTCTTTCTCTTTGTCCGGGTCGCCAAGTTCTGCCAAGAAGAAAGCCCCCAAACTGGGGGCTTCGAGGGGTATACAGAGATTTTTTAGCTATGCCGATTCCACCGCTGTCAGTGACAGGTGCGTCGAGGTGGCGGACAGCTCCAGATCATCCGAGCTTTGCAGAATACGGGTGAAAACGCGGTCGTTCGGGTCGAAGAACTCGCCGAAGTCGTCGCCACCCAGCTCGGCGCGCGCCAGTTCCCACCAGTCGTCAAACGGGTCGGTATCCGGGTTGCAGCCGACGGCATAGGCCAGCAGCTTCACGCGGCCATCGGGACGGCGTTCTCCCTGCTCGGCGAGGAAGTACACGCCCTGGTCCTTAGCGAGGACGACGCGGCATTGGTTGGCAATGGCTTCGGCCAGCACGGGGCGCAGGTCGGAACCTTTGAATCGCAGTGACATGGTTGATCTCCTGAAGAAAAAGGCCCTCCACCCGAATGGATGGAAGGCCTATGGGGGCAAGTCGCCGGTAGGCTGCGATCAGCCGTAGCGTCGCTTGGTTGCCTTGGCGTCGATGACGCTCACGTCGATCAGGCGCCAGCGCCCGTCGTCGATGAGCCGATCCAACACTTCACCGAGCATGTCGAAATACACCTCGTCGTGCCGATCTACCATCTCGCCGTCGCGGCGCAGCTCCACCACGTAGGTATCGCCGCCGCGGTCGTAGAGGATCGTCACCTGGCCCTCGAACTTCGCGGTCGAAACCGTGAAGCTGATCGCCGGCGGCGTCTCGATGATCTTGGACGGCTTCGGATCGACCCAGGTGAAGTCGCGGGCGCCCGCATCGACCAGCATGTGGGTGATGCGCCGGAACCCGTCGGGAGCCGGCATTTCCTCCAACTGCTGGATGAGCTGTCCCAGTTCCATGCACTGCGGTTCGGGGATGGGCAGCTTGGCAGGCGCGGAGCCGAGGATGTGCCTGGTGATGGTGTAGGGAACACCGTCCGCGGTCTTCTCGGTGACTACTTCCGGGGTGTCCGCGCGCAGGCCGTCGAAGCGGCGGCGGGCATACGGTTGGACATGCACCTTGGCGCCTTCACTGGGAACGGTGGTCACCAGGTGGGGATCGAGCACCGCGAACTCGCTGGGCTTGAGCTTGACGACGATGGCGTCATCGTTCGCCGCGACCACCTTGCCGTCGAAGGGCTGGGGGTCGATGGCGAAGCCCAGCGTCGAGGACTGCGGCTGATCATCGAACACGCGGTACTTGAACGACCGCACGTTGCGGGGCACATGGCCTGCGACAAGCGAAGGCATCATGGATTTGATGAGGGAACGGTCCATGGGAATCTCCTTGAGGAAGAACAAGGGATTCCCCGCCCGCAAGGGAGAGGTCCCTTGTGGGTGGGTGGACGCGGTGCGTCCGTAGGAAGAAACGACCAGCACGGCTTCCCGTGCTTGCAGCCTCGAAGGTCTCGGCTGCCTGGGCATGTGTCGGCAACGCCGACGAACATGGGGGCAGGATGGCCCTGGGCCGGGCTACCCGCCCGCATGAAGCGGCACCGCGTCGCACCCGGTTTCCTGCGCTGCGGGCAAGAAGAAGCCCCTCGAAAGGGGCTGGTCGGGTCAGGCTTCGTACACGAAGTGGTGCTCGCGCTGACGCGGGAAGAAGATATGTTTCCAGGTGTCGCCGCTGGTGTTGCCACCGTCGAAGACGACCATTTCGTAGTCATCAATGTCGGTGCCCACCAGGTCGGCGCCGGCGATGTAGCGCATGTGCAGCGTCCCGTGCGTGCGCTCGAATACCAGGATCTGGCCGATGGCGTCGTCCTGGCTCATGGCGTTGATGCAGGCTCCGAGCTGGTGCTCGAAGTCCGGTGCGCGCGAAATGAGGTCGGGGAACATGAGGTTGCTCCTATGAAATGGACCAGCCCGGCTCTTGGGGGAGACGGGCTGGCATGGGGGGACAAAGAGGAAGGACGGCGTGTCGCGCGGCTGCTAGGGCTCGGCCAGCGGCAGGCCCAGCAACGCGGGTGCGTCGGCGTCGAGGATGAGGATGCGCACATCGGCCTGGCCGGCCAGTTCAAGGATGTTTGCCAGGTCGTCCGGCATGCCCTTGTTCCGGTGCTCCTGCCGAAGCTGCTCGGCGGTGATGCCCTCGGCGTGCTCCAGGTTCTGGTCCGTCCAGGGCGTGGAGATCAGCTTGACGCCGATCGCCGGGCTGTACGGCACACGGAAGGCGATGAACAGCATGGCCTCCGGCGTGGCGATGTCCGCCAGGTCGGCGAGGTAGTGCCAGGTATCGACCGTGATGTGCTCACGGCTGATCTCCCAGCACCGGCTGTAATAGCCGGTCTCGAAACTCAGGCGCTGCACCACTTCCCGCGCAGCCTCGGCCGAATAGGTGTCACCGATGTGGACCGGGCGACCGTCAAAGTCGTCGCCATGGACGGCATAGACCACGGCGCCGATCACACCTTCGCCGCTGACGCCTTCGCCGGCGTCGCATTCGGCCAGCACCTCGGCACCCACGGGTTCGGGGCCATTGCTGACCACCGCGAAATCGTTGGTGACGATGCAGGACGAAGAGACCAGCTTCTCGTCGGAGAGGTGATCCTGGCTCGCGTGGATGGTTCGCCAGACGTGCGGGCTTCCATCGTCGTAGCTGATGCACAGCGTGCGGACGATTTTCAGATTCCAGTAGCCGCGAAGGAAGGGATTAGGATTCTGGGACATGGGATCTCTCCAGATTGAATAATGGAGCCAATCCCCGCCACCGGGAATTGGACCCGGTGGGTTGAAAAATGGAAAAAGCGTCAGGCAGCGCCGACCATGGCGTTGTCAGCACTGCGCTGGACTACGGGAGAATAAAAAGGGGCACGGCCTCGTGGGCGCGTGTCCCTCGTGGGGAGTGAACGAAGACGTGGTGGTGTGCCGGAGACCGGCTCACCAGCCGTTGTAGTTCACGAGCAGGTCGGCGAGGACCTTACGGCGTTGCAGGTCGAGACCGTCGAAGTCCGACAGTCCGTTGAAGTGGCAGCGCTTGAGCATGGCACCGCCCTCGCGCGCGTTGTAGAAGCTGACCATGGCGGACAGGAACATGCGTTCCCCGCTGCTCAGGACGCCGAGGGCATCGTTGAGCTGCAGCATGTTGGGACGCAGATCCCACTTGCTCTTGGCCTGGTTCAGACCTTCGCGGGTGCCGTCGCCGAACCATTCGGGGCCAGCGATCTCGACACCGCGCTTCCATGCCTCGAAAAAGGCTTGGGGCGCGGCCGCGAAATGCTGTTCTTCCCGCATGATCTGATCGACGACTTCCCGCGGTAGAAGCTGGTTCATGACGTGATTCCTCCAGTTGGATCAGGGAATGGCGAGCTGGGACCAGCCGCCTCTTTCGAGGGCACGTTTAGCCGCGGCATAGCTGCGGAAGTACTCGCGGGATTCCCGCGAAACGGGGCCTTCGGTATCGCGCGTGCCGATGTAGTGACCGGCGGCGCTTTGCAGGACTTCGAGCGGCAGGAACTTGCCGCAGTAGGTCAGGGCCAGTTGGCCGAAAGAGGCTTGCTGGCACATGGACGGGCTCCTTGGAAAAGCGGGACCTCGTCCCTCACGGGATGGCAGCTCCCGCACGCGGTTGATAAAAAGCATCAGCGTCACGAGGACGCGCGTCCGCGGAATGGATGCGATGCGGACTGGTGGGCAACGCGGGAGAGACCCGCGGCAGCCTGGAACCCTGGCTGCTGGCATGTGCTGACGAATCAGCGAACATGCGGGCAGCTTCGTGCGCAGGCCGCGTCGCGTCAGTTGGAAAACGGCATCCGGCCTAGCCCCGATTGATGGGCACGGGGAAAAGAAAAAGCCCCGCACGAGTGCAGGGCTGTCAGGAGGGTGCGATGGTGCTGGGTCAGTCGGCCTTGTCGCCCAGCACATGCTGCTTCCACAGGTCGAATGCCTGCTCGGGCGCAAGCTCGGCGAGGATGACGATGGGCTGGGCCTGCCTGGCGCGCAGCGAAGCGAAGTACGCTTTGCGGTCGGCGATGGCCTTGAGCTTGATGCCCTTGATGAACAGCAGTTTGCCGCCCTTGATGAACAGCACCTTGTTGCCGATGTCGCGGTTGAACGCGGCTCGCACCTTGCGTTCCGCGTGCATGGCGTCGGCCAGTTCATCGACCAGGAAGTCGAGCGTCATGTCGATGTAGTGAGGGTCTTCGCCCTCCTGGCCGAGGTCGATCGGCGCAGGCGGCAAACCCTTGGCGAAGGCTTCGGCCTGCGTCAGAAGCGCAGCCTTGCCCTTGAGCGCGAGGAGGAACGTCGAGCCGCCGTGGCCGTCGTTGCGGGCCTCGGCGATGGGAGTGCCGTCGAACACGACGGTGGCGCTGAAGCACATCGTTTCCTCGCTGGCGAAGTCGGCCACCTTGAGGTTCTTCAGCGTGATGCGGTCTTGCTCGGTGATGTTATCCATGGGAAGTCCTGAAATCGACCGGGTGGCGACATACCCCTGACGGGACGTGGCGGCCATCCCGTGGGTTGGAGAAAAAAAGCATCGATGCCCCGGTGGGCAGCGTTCGCCGGTGAGATGCCGAGGCGAACTGGTGGGTGGCACGGGTGGAACCCGCGGCAGCCTTGACACCCTGGCTGCGGGCTGCTGCCGATACATCGGCAATGCAGGAGGGAGAATGGCGCGGCCCGCAGGCTGCGTCGCTGATCAATCCGAAGCGGTCGAGCCCGTCTTGTGCAGGTACTGCACCAGGCGCTGGCCCAGCCATGCCATGCACGGGACAGCCATGGAGTTGCCGATTGCTTTGTAGCGCGGAGCATCCGCGGCGGACTTGCCACGGTACGGGATCAGCGTGTAGTCGTCGGGCATTCCTTGCAGCCGCTCGCACTCAACGGGCATCAGCCGCCGCACGTGCCAGTGCGGCGATTCGCCGGAACGAGGTTCGTTCCAGTCGTAGCGGAAATGCGCCTCGAAGTCGGGGGTCAGCACATGGGGCTTGTCCGCGCCGCCGCCGCTGGTGCGTAGTGCGGCCGCTACGTTGCCGCCCAGTTCCAAGGCCAGTCCTTCGGCGCGGCCACGCAACGCCGCGCTCAGCACCATGGGCCGGCCCTGGCCCGGCTTGCCGCCGCCCGTGGAAAGCGTTCCAGCAAGCTGGCCGTGACCAGATTCGAGCCGCAGTTCGCCACGGGAGTTTTGCGCGAAAGCGACGGCTGGCACCACACCCGCATTCGCGTGGCTGTTGCGGTGTCCACCAGCGCGCAGTGTCGGTGCTTGGTTCTCCATCGCATCCCCGCCGCAGCCCTGGGCAGTGAAGGCGATGATCGGAACACCCTTGCCGGTGCCGTCTTCGCTCCTGCCCTTGCCTCCATTGGCGGTGCTGAGCGTGTGGGTGATGTTGCCCGCGACGGACTGCGCGAGGAAGGTCTCGACCTCAAAGTCATTCTTCGGGCTGGGCGCGGCGGTCAGGCAGGCGGCCACGTCGATAGGACCTGCGGTGTTGCCACCGCCGAACCCGAACGTCATGGTGACCCTGCCATAGGGCTGCTTCAGTCCGCCGTAGCCGCCTGCTGCTGCAGTGCCATGTCCAGCAGTGCGGGAAGCGTCTTGCCACGGCGAGCAGCCCGGCGAAGAATCCCCGCGCAGGCCGTCGCGCTCAAAAAGTACTTCTGCGGGATCGAGGTCATCTCCACCACTTGCCACAAGAAACACGCGCTTGCGGCGTTGGGCGACACCGAAATATTGAGCGTCGAGCACGCGCCAGGCGATGCGGCGGTGGGGTCCAGACACACAACCAGCGTGCGCCCACCGATCCCCTGGCGGGTGGAGCGCGCGGCTTTCTCCGGCCAGTGCCCCCAGGAAATGCCCGAAGGCATTACTGCGGTCGTTGAGGACGCCCGGGACGTTTTCCCAGACGAGCGTGGCCGCCGGGCGGCGGTCTTGGTGGCGGGTTTGGTCGATGGCATTGGCAAGCTCCACATATGCGAGGGTCAAGGCACCGCGCGGGTCATCCAGCCCGCGCCGTGCACCGGCAACACTGAACGACTGGCACGGCGTGCCGCCGACCAGGATGTCGGGCGCAGGCACGGTGCCGGCGCGCACCTGGCGCGCGATCGCGGTCATGTCTCCCAGGTTGGGCACGAGGGGATAGCGGAGGGCGAGGACGGCGCTCGGGAACGGCTCGATTTCGGCGAACCACGCGGCTTCGAGGCCTAGGGGTTGCCAGGCGAGGCTCACGGCCTCGATGCCGCTGCACACGCTGCCGTACAGCAGTGGCGCGGCCTGGGGTGCACCGCGTGGGGTGCGAGGTTGCGGGTTCATGTCGGGTCTCCTGTTCGTGTGGCCCTGGACCATGTGGTCGGGCCGGGACGTTGATGGGCAGGAGAAAGGCGCCGAAGGCCGGGTGGCCTTCGGCTCGGGAGGACAGAACCACCCGTGGGCTGATTGGCAGGCCCGGTCGTCGCTAGAACCGTCTGCTGTCAGCAATCGCACCCGGCGCATGTCGTGGTTGGCGCCGGCATCTTCTGGCGCACATCCGCGCACAAAAGGAGCCCAGTTTTTCGCCGTTGGGCACGGCATCGAATACCGCTGACCGCGAAGGGTCTCCGGGTGGTTCGCAGGCTGGCAAGCCATCGGGGGACCCTTCGCGGAGGCGGAAAAATGCAGATCAGCAGAACGCGCCGGGAAACCCCGGACACGGTTCGCGGAGAAGCTACCTTCAGGTCCCGCGGCCGGGGACGGCCGGGCGGGACGCGCACACGGACAGGAGAAGGCGTTGCGCGCTGGGCGTCCCGCAGGGCGTGCGGGACATGGGCCACGCCGCCGATGGCGGGCACGGCTCTCGGGGGGGGCGGAGTCGGTCAGGAGCCCTTGCGGCCGCTACTGCGCGGGCGCGAGGCACCGCGTTTGGACGCGCCGCTCTCGATCGGCAGCGTGCCTTTGCAGTCGGGGTAGCGACTGCACGACCAGAAGGGGCCGGTCTTGCCGGTGCGCTGGCGCGTCGGTGCGCCGCACTGCGGGCAAGCAGGCCCCTGGGGAACCTTGACGGACAGCGAGGTGCTGCCGTACTGCGCGATCAGTTGCGAAATCCATGTGGCCTGCTTGCCGATGAACACGTCCAGGGTGAGTTGTCCGGCCTCGATCATGTCGAGCGCCTGTTCCCACACGGCGGTGGTTCCGGGGTCGGCAATCGCTGCGGGCACTGCGTCGATCAAGGTGAACGCTGCATCCGATGCGCGAATGGAGCGTCCTTTCTTCACGAGATAGCTCCGCGTCAGCAGGCCGGTGATGATGTTGGTGCGCGTTGCTTCGGTGCCGATGCCCGTCGTGTCCTTCAATTTCTGTTTCAGGCGCGGGTCGGTCACGAAGCGCGCCACGCCTTTCATCGACTTGACCAGTTCGCCCTGGGTGTAGGGCTTCGGAGGCAGCGTCTTGAGCGCCTTGACATCCGCCTCGGCCACTAGGCACGCCAGGCCCTCGCGCAGCGCGGGTAGTACCTGGCTGCGCGCGGTGGTTTCCCCGTCTTCGTCCGCTTGCGGCTCGGCCAGCACCAGGCGCCAACCCTGGGCGACCACCTGCTTTCCGGTGGCCACCAGGTTCTGCTGGCCGCAGGACAGCTTGGCGACCGTGCGGTCGAACTCGTGGTGAGGGAGGAACTGCGCAAGGTAGTGAGCCCGGATGAGCCGGTAAACGGCCAGCTCCTTCTCCCTCATCGCAGAGAGGTTCGCGGGTTCGAGCGTCGGGATGATGCCGTGGTGCGCCGTGACCTTGCCATCGTTCCAAGCGCGAGAGCGCTGCGAGCGGTCGAGCTGGCCCATGATCGGGCGCAGTGACGGGTCGGTCTTGAGCAGGCTGGCCAGAACAGTCGGCACCTCGGCGAACATGCTTTCGGGCAGGTAGCCGGAATCCGAGCGCGGGTACGTAGTGGCCTTGTGCGTCTCGTACAGGGCCTGGGCGATCTCCAGGGTCTCTTGAACATCCAGCCCAAGCTGCTTGGAACAAACCTCCTGCAAGGTGCCCAAGTCGAACAGCAACGGTGGGCCTTCGCGCACGCGCTCGGTTTCGACCGATACCACCTGGGCGCTGCCCGCAGCGCGGATCTGTTGCGCTGCCTGCTGGGCGATGGGCTGCTGCAGGCAGCGGCCGGCGTCGTCGGTGCAGCCATCGGGTGGAACCCACTGCGCGCTGAAAGCCTGCCCACCTGCGGACAGCGACACGTCGATGGCCCAGAACGGCACCGACTTGAAGGCCGCGATTTCGCGGTCGCGGTCCACGACCAGCTTCAAGGTCGGCGTCTGTACGCGCCCGACGGATAGCACGCCGTCGTAGCCTGCCTGCCGGCCCAGCACGGTGAACAACCGGCTGAGGTTCATGCCCACCAGCCAGTCGGCGCGTGAGCGCGCCAGTGCCGAGTAGTACATCGGCAGCGTGTCCGAAGACGGCCGCAACTTGCCGAGCGCGGTGCGGATCGACGCATCGTTGAGTGCCGACAACCACAGCCGTTCGATGGGGCCGCGGTAGCCGCACAGGTCGATGATCTCGCGGGCGATCAGCTCGCCCTCGCGGTCGGCATCGGTGGCGATGACCAGATGAGTCGCCTTCGCCAGAAGTGCTTTGACGACCTTGAATTGCGTGGCGGTCTTCGGTTTGACCTCGACCCGCCACTGTTGGGGAATGATGGGCAACTGCGCCAGCGACCAGCGCTTGAGCGCCGCGTCATAAACCTCGGGAGCTGCCGCTTCTACGAGATGGCCAATGCACCAGGTAACGGTGACGCCGGAGCCGCTGAGACAGCCTTCGCCGCGCTGCGTCGCGCCGAGGATTCGACCAATGTCTTTGCCTTGCGATGGCTTCTCGCACAAGAACAGCCGCATGTCCGTCCATCCGAATTCCGTGGTTCATTGAGTTGCTGGAATCGAGGATGCCGAGCATCACCACGGGCAGCAGCAAACAAGCCGCCTGCGGTGGCGACCACTTTCACGGGATGGAATGGCCGGGACGGAAGTGGCGTGCGGCCGGGGGGGTGCGGACCGGGAGCCGCGATTTTTTGGAGCGCGCGGACGCCGGTGGACGTTGATGGAGCTATCCCCTGGGGATAGCTCGCGAGGGCGTGGGACGACGGACGACTGCCGCCGCCCCATGCTGCATCACTTCCTGCGCTTCGGCTCCTTCGGCGCGGTCGGTTCCTGGGCGGCCTGGGAATTCGGCTGCGTGTTCTGCGCGGTCTCCTGCTGCCTAGGGCTGAGGGTCACGGACTCGATGCGGAACGGCAGGATGCCGACGCTGCGCGCGTTGATCTGCCAGGTCTCGCGCGGCTGATCCTCGTTGTCCGTCCAGGGGTCGCGCTCCATGCGGCCGACGACCAGCACACGCATGCCTTTCTGGTACAGGTCCTTCCAGTGCGCGGCGTCGCGGTGCCAGATTTCCACCGGCGCCCAGAAGCCGCCGCGATCCTCGAAGTCGCCGCCCTTGGTGGGGACGGGGTTGTCGAAATACACGTTCAGCCGCAGCAAGCGCCGCGGTTCGTCGTTGCCGTTGGGGAACTCCCGGTATTCGGGGGGCGAACCGATGTTGCCCTCGCCAGAAAAATGCGTACTCATGTTGCAATCTCCGTGGTGGTAGAAATACCCGCATCTGGTCGGCGGCGAGCGCGTGCTGGGTTGCCCGGCGCGATCACCGATCGCGCAGCGCGGGTGGGGTGGACTTGAGCCGGCGCAGGTAGGCGTCTTCCGCCGCGGCGGCCTTGCTGGCGCATTCCTGCGCCTGCCTGCCCAAGGTGTGCAACAGGCTGATCTGCATGTTCAGCGTGATGCGCTGAAGCTCGATCGCGTGCAGGTCGGCCAGCAGGTTGACCGGCGTGCTGGTGCTCGCCATCAGCTCTTGCCACAAGCCGACGCCCATGGCCGACCGGTCGTGCTTGCGCCAGCGAAGAAACGCCGTGCCTGCGCCAGTGGTCTGCGGGGCCAGTTCGATGGGGAGCAGGTGGAAGGGATGCCCAACGGCCTGTGGCAGCACCTGTCGCTGCGCCAAGCCAATCAACTCGTCGCGCGTGGCGAAGCACTGGCTGGCCCAGGCCTCCAAGTCCCCTTTACCTTTAAAAGGCTTTAAAAGGCCTTTTTGAGAGCCTGCGTGTTCCAGTCGCATGAAAGCGGTCTGTTGCAGGGGGCGGAAGTAGCGGGTGTCGCGGTTCGGGTCGCTCATGCCTGCTCGTCCTCGCCGGCCGTCGCTCCGGGTGCCTCGGTGGCGGCGGCTTCGTCACTGGCGGATGCTGTTGCGGCGGGAGCGTCACCGTGCTGCTGCAGGCCACGACGCACGATGGGCGGCGCGAACTTCGAGCGGCGCGTGCCTTCCAGCACGTCCTGCGGCAACTCGCCGAACTTGTCCAGCGCCGCCCGCGCTGCGGCATTCTTCGCGGCGAAGTCGTCGCGGGTGCAGCCCGAGTAACGGTACTGCTGGGCCAGGCTGAAAAGACTGCGCAGCGCATGGGCGCCTTCGTTGAGCCAGCGTTCGAGCGTCGAACGATCGATCAACGCCGTGTGGTGCGCGAGGATCAGCTTGCGGGCGATGTCGTCGTAGTCGGCCAGCAGGTACACGGCGGCAAAGCCGAGCTGCGCATTGACGAACAGCGGCAGCTTGACCGGCTGGACGTTGAGGTTCTCGCCCAGGGTGAGTGCCGACGGCACGCTCGCCAGGGCTTGGTCCACCTGTTCGCGCAGCGATTGCAGCGTGGCCTTGGTCTGGTCGAGCTTGTCCTCGATGCGGAGCATCCAGAAGTCGCTGTACGGGTCGTCCTGCTCCGAGCCGCGCCGCATCTTGTTCATCTGGGCGATGTAGCCGTTCAGGCCGACGATGCCCGGTCGACCCTCGGCGGCTGCGCGGCCACGCCAGATGCGCGAGGCGTGGTGCGTGTGCAGCGTCAACGACATCGCACTGCGCAAGGAGCCGAGATTCAGTTGCAGGGGTTCGTTGGTGGTTGCCATGGTGTCCGCTCGTTGTAGGAAAAGAGCGGACAGCTTCGGCAGGTGGCGGAAGGCAGTCAGTCAACAAACCGAAACCCGCTAGTCCCCGGTTCAGGGCGCGGCGGGTGAATGCGGCGTGAGCTATCCCCAGGGGATAGCCCCATGGAGCACAAAGGAACGCTGCGCGCCCGGCTCAGCCCGGACAAGGCCGATCCGCCGCAGGCGATCGGGGCCTGGCGTGCAGCGGTTCGACGTGTAGCCGTCAGTAGAACTATCCCCTGGGGATAGTTCTACTGGAAGCCACTGGCATCCACTTCACCGTCTTGCAGGCCCGCTCACTTGCTGGCGAGCAGGTTGCGCAGTCGCTCGATGTGCTGCTTAGCGACTTCTGGCGGCACCGGCTTGCCCTGCGGCTGGGATGATGGCGGTGCTGGTGGTGGCCCCTCATTCGGCGGAGCGTGTGCCGCTGGCGCGTCTTTCTTGGCCCGAGCGTTGAACTCGCCATGGATGGCCCGCTGGATGATGCCGAACAGATACCCCGCAGGATTGCGGATGCCATGGCTGCCGCATCGTGTAGCCCATTCGTCCAGCACGTCTTGCCTCAGCGCGGCATCGACTTGCTGCAATGCCACCCGCGCACCTGTCTGCTGCTCTGCCTTCAGTTCCGCGAACCGTTTGGGCCATTGCAGGTCGCCCAGCGCGCGCGCCTGCGCCTGCGCGGTAGTACGTACTTCATTAATACGACTACTACGTACTGTAGGGGCCTGCTTCGGATTCAGAAGAGAGGCGTCTGGCGCGGGTTTTGGCCCTGCTTCGAATTCCGAAGCAGGGTCATCACGATTCCGAAGAAGGCTCGTCGGCCCTTCTTCGGAATCGTGAGTGGCCTCCTCTTGTGGATAACTTTCGGTCGCCGTGATGCCCTGGCTGGCGAGGCGTTCGGCCAGGACCTGCAGCCGTGACGGCAGCGTGCGGCCGGATAGCAGCGGGTCTTCCGCGATTTCCTTGAGCGTGTTCAGGCCGACCATCTGGACGGCCTTGGCCGAGTGCCCGAGGGACTGGCTGACCAGCGCCAGGTAATCGGCGTCGAGCTGCATCGCTTCAAAGGGCGTCAGCGGCTCGTCGTGCAGGACATAGAGGTTGCCGAGGATGCGGCCGGTCTTGGGGTCGCGGCGGCGCCGCACCAGGCTCAACCATCGGGTGAGGCGCAGAAGCGTCAGGGCTCGCGCCACGGTTTCGTGCGAGGCTTGCCCGGCGCAGGGCATCGACGCCAGCCAGGGCCGAAGCTGTTCATACGTCGGGAACGCCGTCACGCCATCGTCGTTGAGCATCAGCCGGAAGACCTGCCAGGCGTTGCGCTCCAGCGGCGTCAGGCGGCGGTCGAGGAACAGCCGTCGCGGCACGGTCTCATGTCGGTTGCCGCTGAAGAGGAACGCATCGCCGGACGCGGCCGGTGTCGCAGGTGACGGCGCAGGTATAGGCCTGCGCGCGGAAGGGGGCGTGGGCGGGCTGGGCTTGGGCGCAAGGTCTTTCAGCGCTGCGTCGAACAGGTCAGCGAGTGCGACGCAGCCATGGCGTGGTGCGGTGTTGTCGTCCGCGGCCATGGCTCAACCCAGTCCCTGATCGACCCACGACTTGATCGCGGCCCAGACCACCGACAGCGGCAAATCCATGCCTTCGGCGAGGTCCATGGCTGCGTCGAGAATCGAGGTCTCGTCCTCCAAGTCCACATTCCTGCTGCTGGTGATGGCTTTCCAGCGCCGCCACAGTTCGACGTCCTGCTTCTCGTCCAAGACAGGGTGACGCCCCTTGCGCTTGGGCAGGCCCAGCACCTCACGGCGCAAAGCGACTTCTTGATGGGTCAGGCCATAGAAGCGGCTGACCATCTCCGTGCTGGCCCCCAGGCGCAACATGCGATCGACGGTCGCAATCTCCTTCTCCACGTCCTGCGCCTGCGAGAGCAGACGCCGGAGCACCTCACGGTTCACGGACACGGAACACCACGAGACATTGGCGTTGGCAAGCACGCTCACCATGGCGGGATGCTTGAGCGCATCCAGCTCGGCCTCGCTGAAGCCCATCGCCTTGCAGCGGCGCAGTTGGCCGTTGCGCAGGTCGTAGAGCGCCTGGGCGATCACGGCTTGATTGAGCGGGTGTGGGGCGGACATGCTGGTCTCCTTCCTTCATGCCCCAGGGCCTGCGGCACCGGACTCCAGGTCCAGCAGGCGCCGGGCCAGGCGCAGCAATCGGAACAGCTTGACCAGCGCGGTGTCGCTCAATCGCCGGTTCGCATCGCCCTGGCCGTGCAGCAGCGCCGGCAGCTCGGCGGCAAGCTGCTCGCCGTCCAGATCGGCATCGGTGAAGCTCTGGCCTGCCAGGCTCGCCAGCAATGCCAGCACGGCGCGACCCTGCGGTGATGGCGGCTGCGCGCTGGCATGGCATGCGAAGCCAACACCGTCCGCGCGTTCCTCGATGCACTGATCAAGGCCTGCCTCGCCCGCGATCTCGCGTGCGAACTGTGCGATGTGGATGCGCAGGCGGTCGGGCGTGTCCAGGCCCGCGTCGATGTGCCAGACGTCGGAAATCGGGTAGAGACCGCCTGCCTGGACGGGAATGGACTGCAAGACATTGGCCGAGAAATCGGGTAGCGCATCGCCCAGCTCGTCGGCGACCATCCGCTGAATGGATTGCAGCCGCTCCGTCGTCGGTGCGGGCGAAACGATGTGCCCCTGCAGCAGATCACCAGGAGCCGTCACGGAGCTTCCTGTGGGTGAGGCGTCCGTCCCCGAGCCGCTCTCGCGCTCGCGCGACCCAGGTGTGGCGGCCGGCGTCGGGGCCGATGGGGCCGGCGCGGCGGGCGCACGTGCCATGGCGCCCGGCTCAGGCAGCGCAGGCGGCGCCGATGGCGGGGTGGGATCGCTGACCAGGGCGCGATGGCGGCTTTCGGATTCGGTGAGGTCGAGCGCCAGCACGTCGTAGTCGATGCCGAGCAATTCGGACATCTGGCCGATCAGCTCGTCCTGCACGCGCTGGGGGGCGAACTCGTCGGCCTGCGTGTCGAACTGTGACAGCACCCCCTGAAAGAACTCGTCGAAGTCCTGCACCAGCGTGCGGCCCTTGGCGTAGCGCTCCCACGCGAGCATGCAGGCCTTGCGCATGACCGACAGTCGTTCGACCTGGTGGCGGCCGAGGCCGCCATAGAGCACGGCGGGGATCGCCGGCAGGAGGTAGCGCACCGCGTCGTTCATGCGGCTGATGTGCGACTGCTGGACCGGGAAGCCATCGGCGGCCAGGCGGCGGGCCAGTTCGGACTGGCTCAGGGCGGCGCCGCTTTCCTGCTCGTAGAACTCGCGCGCCTTCTCGACGCCGAGGGCGCGCTCGATGAACGTGAGCCCCCCGCGCAGTTCGTTCTCGGCCAGGTGGCCGGTCAGCATCACGACTTCGCCGCGGCTGGGCCAGGGCCGGAACAGGCACGATATGCGGAAGAACCGCTCGTCCTTGGTCTCCGACCACAGTTCGCGCAGTATCGCCAGGCGTGTGTTGCCGCCGTTGCGGATGATGTAGTGGTCCTCGCCCGGGCGCCGGGTGATGGCCGGCCCCGCGTCCAGGCCGCGCTCGCGGATGGACGCCTTGATGTCCTCGTAAGCCGGGTTGCGCTTCTTTCTGGGATCGTGGTCGTAGGGGCGCAACTGGTCCAGGGTCACGACCATGGGCGTGTCGGCGATCGGGTCGCTCAAGGCCGAGGTGGACGGGCCGCTGCGCTCGAACCCGGCCGCGAGTAGCTTGCCAGCCATCTGCTGGGAGGTCATCTCAGCCATGGCGGCCTCCCTGCGCCGGGGTCCGGACCTCGCGCTCGGCGCGGCGGATCTGCGCCCGGGCATTGAGGGCCGCACGGTGGTCGCTGGCGGTCGAACCGGTGTAGATCGCAGCGCAGCCGGCCTTGGTGAATTTCAAGTGCCCGCCAAGTGTGCGCTTGACGTGCCAGCCTTCGCCGACGGCGAACTCGATCAGGGCGCGCAGCCGTTTGTGCCCTCGGGCCAGTTCATGTGCGTTCGCCATGGGGCCTCCCGGTATCAAGAGGGACTGACGAACGGCCGGACACCGCGGCAAATCGGTGTTGCCACTGCGGGAACAGCTCGCCGGCGAGGCCGCGCATGGTATCGAGCGCGGCGGGTGCGACTCTGCCCGGTGGCTGGCGGTATTCGACCCGATGCACTGGCAGGCCGCGCGTCGCGGCGCGCGGATAGGCTTCGATGGCCGGCACGTCGGTGGCTAGCACGCGGATGCCGGTGTGGTCCTGGAACAGGTTGCGCAGGGCCTGTTGGATCAGCCGGGCGTTCGCCGACACCGGGTGGACCCGGTTGATGAGCAGATGCAGCGGCGGTGGCTCGATGCCCAGGTGCCGGTACGGCGCGATGTCCTCCAGCAACTGTATGGTGCCGCGCCGCAGCTCTCGGGCGGCGAGGATTTCCGGGGTCACCGGCGACAGCGCGAGATCGGAGGCGAGCACCGCCATTTCCAGCGTCACCGAACGCGCGCCCTGGGTGTCGATCAGCACCAAGTCGTAGAGGGGAGCCAGTGCCGGCAGCAGGTGCCGCAAGCGCAGGCGTCCGTCCGGAGCATGCAGCAACAAGGTGTTTAGCTCGCCCCGGTGATCGTTGGAGAGCGCCAGGTCCAGGCCGGTGATGATCGTGTGAGACACGAGCTGACCGAGGTCAAGCTCGTTGAATGCCAGCAATTCATAGATGCCGCCAGGCGCGCGGTGGGCCAGCTCGTAGTACGAGGACAAGGTAGGCTGCACGTCGAGATCGAGCAGCAGCACGCGCAACCCCGCGTCGGCGACGAACCCGCCCAGGTTTGCGGCCGTGGTGGTCTTGCCGACGCCACCTTTGGTTGAAATGATGGATACGACCTGCATGGCGTTCTCCGTGTGAGGATGGATAGTCCGCGGGAGAACGGGTCAGGCCCGGTTGTGGACGCGCTCTGCGATCCACTCATCGATCTCGATGGAGTCCCAGCCGACGGCGCGCACGCCCAGACGCAGCGCCTTGGGGAACTTGCCGGCGCGCATCAGGTTGTAGAGGTGGGCGCGCTTGAAGCCTGATTTCGCTTCGACTTCTTCCAGGCGCAGGATGCGGCGCTCGTTCGGTGGCAGTACAGGTGTTTGCGACATGTCGGTCACTCCTAAACGCTCAGTGGCGTTTGTGGGCGTGACCTCTATTCAATAGACCTGGCTGCGGAAAGACATTGCAAATGCAATCTCCGCGACTGCACATACAAGCTGGAACATCTCAGAAGGTGGCGCTATGCAGCCGGCGCCTGGCTGTGGCGAACTTGCCGTTCAATGTCCGCTCGGCGATTCCCATGACGCCGCGGTGATGGGCGACCAGTGCGCTGACTACGGCCTCCTGCGTCTTGAAGCTGGAGTACGGCGCGCCCGAGGGCGACTGGCCGAGCATCAGTTCCAGCATGCTCCCGATGATGTTCAAGTAGGTGGCCTCGGCCCGATTGCTGATCGGGCACTGCGCGGAGGCGGAAAGCACCGTGGACTGCTTGAGCAGTGCGTCATGCCTGTCCTGCAACTCGCGGAGTTGGCGCTTGGACTGTTCTAAGGCGGATTTCAGGGCGAGCTGTTCAACCAGCATGGCTTGCCCGGTCTCCAGCGAAATGAAGGGATGGGTGATGCGCTCGCTGCGGGAGAAGAGAAAGCCCGGTCGCTGTTCGGGGTACTGCTGACGCATCCAGCGTTTCAGATCAACATGGCGGACGGTGAGGTCGGGAGAGTCGATCAGTTCGGCGTCGCGCGTTGTGATGCCGTCCCGCCCGAAGGGCAGTTCCCCATTGAGGATGCCGTCATAGATGCGTTCGGTGCACAGCCGCAGTTCGCCCCAGCGCGGGCAGTTCAGCGAAAGAGGTAGGTTTCGAGGGGATGAAATGGAAGCTAGGATAGCGTGCTCGTACCGGAGCAGCCCGGCCCAGCGGATGGACGCCTCGATCGAGCGATAGAACACCTTCGATGTGGGTGCATCAACCTTGTTCTCGTTCATGCTCCGTCTCCTTCTAGGAGAAGAACTACATGGCCGACTCCTTTGCCGCCAACCCGACGGTCAGCGAGTTGTCTGAGAAGAAAGCGAACCCCAAGGCCGCTTCGTCATGGGGCTTGATTACGGCGCTACCGGCAGGCAGCGTGCGCTCGTATGTAAGAGTTCATCAACTAAAGGTGAAGCATCTGGCCGCGGGCCGGACAGTGCGCTCACGCTATTAGGGTCGTCAGAAGTTGCGGCTTCCGCAAAACCATCTAGGTATGCCCTGATATGCCAGCGGTCTCAGAGGCGCGAAGGGGGATATTATTGGAATCCCAACGTCCAGCCAGACGCAGCGAACTCGCGCCTGTCATACTTATGCCAGCATCCTGAAATACCAATAAAGAATTGCGTGCCTAGCGCTATGAAAAGATATGCGCTCTTTCAAGTTGGCCTGCACATGGGCGGGCGCCTCAATGTGCGGCGTGCCTTTCCGCGAGGGCACCCGGACCGCGAAGACATCGCAACCCTGCCTAGTCTGCATCGCGGCGGAGACCCTGGAGCAGAGAATGGGGAATAGATAGCGAGGTCGAGTCCATGTGCGTGTTATGCCGGGGGCGTGCGGCTGGCGCGCTGTGTGTGGTCCTTGGACGTTGGTGGATTTCTTTGGACGAACTTGTTGCCGGGGACGAAAAACAAGGCTACAATTGAGGTCTTCGCTGGCCACCTCGGCGAAGAAAGTGTTCGGGAAACAACGACTTATGCGCTTAGTGCATGTCTCGTTTCCCGCTCCAGATTCAAGAAGAACGCTCCCGACAGGGGGCGTTTTTCGTTTGACTGGCGCCTGCTTCATCCCCACTTCACCGCCACTCCTTGGCCTCGCCACGCGCCAGTTGGAAGCTGCATCTGTGTTCCTCCAGAACGATGCAGCCATGCCCCAAACTCCTTCCGCCTACGACCATGATGTGGTCATCGTCGGCGCCAGTTTTGCCGGTGCCGCCTGCGCACTGGCTGCTGCCCAGTACGGCCTGCGCGTCTGCGTGCTGGAACGCAAGGCTGCCCCCGGCGAGCGCCTGCACACCACCGGCATCGTGGTGAAAGAGGCGATGGAGCAGACCTGGCTGGGGCGCATGCCCGAACATCTCGTGCAACGCGTCGCAAACGTGCGCCTGTATGCGCCGAACCTGCGCAGCGTGTTGCTGGCCGCGCCGGGCTATTACTTCCTCACCACCGATACGCCGAACCTGATGCGCTGGCTGGCCAGCGAGCTGCGCGCGAACGGTGTCGACCTGCGCCTGCAGCAGTCTTTCACCGATGCCCATCGCAGCGGTGATGGCTGGCTGGTGGATGGGGCAGGGCGATGTGCCTATCTGGTTGGCGCTGATGGCGCACGCTCACGCGTGGCACAGCGCACCGGGCTCGGCCAAGTGCGTGACAACCTCTACGGCGTGCTTGCAGGTCGCGCAGGGCGACGCGCTGCATTGCTTCGTCAGCAAGCGCTACGCGCCGGGTTACATCGGCTGGGTCGCCCAGAATCCGACCGGCCTGCAGGTCGGGCTGGCCCTGCGTCATGATCCGCGACAGGCGCGGCCGCCGGATATTGATGGTTTCCTTGAGCATGTGCGCGATGTGGTCGGCATCCCGCCATTTGCGCGTCCCTCGGCCACCCGTGCTGGCCTGGTGCCCTGCGGCCGACCGGATGGGCCGATCACCTGCCAACGCGTGATCCTGACCGGCGACGCGGCGGGCATCGTCTCGCCGCTGTCCGCCGGGGGCATTCACTCCTCGTGGCGGCACGGCTGGGCGGTCGGCGAGGCGATGGCCCGCCATCTACGTGGGCAAGGGCCGGAAGCGGAACGGGTGGCGCGGCAGGTGGCTCCGGCGTTCCATGGAAAGCGCCTGCTGCGCTGGGCGATGGATCATCTGCAGGCCGATTGGCCGTTCAATGCACTGCTGCACACGGCGGCCACGCGGCGCATTGCCGAGCAGGTCTACTTCCACCGCCGTGGCCTGCGCACGTGACGCGCGCTTTACCAATGTAATTCCAGAATTCTGTATTTATATAGCTGAATGCGCAAATAAAACACAAAATACGGGAGTTAAATCAATTGAATGGAGTTGGGTTTAATTCTATAATTTTGGGTGCTAAACGGCATAAATAGGGATTCATGCACGCTATGTTGGATTTAAGCTTCAGCAAGCCCAGCGAGGTCGTCAAGCGACTCTGTGGGCGCTTGCGTACAGAACGCATGGCGTTGGGCATGACACAGTCGGATCTGGCCGGGCGTGCCGGCATTGGTACCAACACCGTGTCCAACCTGGAGGCCGGGCGCAATGTCGGCTTCGAGGCGGTGGTCCGCGTGGCGATGGTCCTTGGTCGGATCAACGAGCTCGAAGGCCTGTTCCAGCCAAAGCTGGACAGCATCGAAGACATTCGGCGCTACGAAGAGGCTGCGAACCGCCTCCGGACGAAGAGGAAGCCCCGTAATGCCTGAACAGGTGAAGGTCTTCTACGAAGGGTGGGGAGAGCGATGGCACTGGGGAACGCTGATCTCCAGCCTCGCCCTGACCGGCCGCCCGCTGATCGCGTTCGAGTACAGCAACGAGGCCCGGCGAAGGGGGCTGGAACTGTCTTCGTACAAGCTGCCGCTGGCCGGCCCTCCGTTGCGGCGGGATTTTCCGGACCATCAACTGCAACTGCCCGGACCTGTGTATGACGCGTTGCCAGACGGCTGGGGCATGCTGCTGATGGACCGCATGTTCAGGCGCCGCGGAATCAACCCAGCGCGCATTGGCCCGCTCCAGCGGCTGGCCTATATCGGTGGCAACGCGATGGGGGCCATGACGTTTGAGCCCGTGGCGCCCGAAGGTGAGGCGCCGCAGGTCCATATACCGCTTGAGCAGCTTTCCGCGGAAGTGCAGGAGGTGCTCCACGGAGAGGGAGGTGAATTCCTGCAGACCTTGCTGCTGGTGGGTGGTTCGCCCCAAGGTGCAAGGCCCAAGGCCCTGGTCTATCGCGATCCGCGATCGGGCGCGTTCACCACGGCTGTCACGCCCGGCTTCGAAGCCTGGTTGATCAAGTTCCCGGCCAGAGAAGAGCATGCCGAGGTGTGCGCCATCGAAATGGTCTACGCCGAGTGCCTGCGCAGGTGTGGCATCGAGACCCCGGACACGCAGTACTTCAGCCTGCCCAACGGGCTGGCCGCGTTCGCCAGCAAGCGCTTTGATCGCCACGATGGGTTGCGTGTGCCGATGCAGAGTCTTGCTGCATTCACGGGCGCCAACTACCAGACGGCGGGGTCGTTGGACTATGTCAACTTCCTGCGCGCGACCCGGTTGTGCACCAATGACGTGCGGCAAATGGCCGTGGCCTTCGAACGTGCGGTCTTCAACGTTGCGTTCAACAACCGGGACGATCATCCGAAGAACTTTGCCTACATCATGTCGCCGGATGGGCAATGGCGCTTGGCTCCGGCCTACGACGTGACCTTCTGCGAAGGACCCAACGGATATCACCAGATGGACGTCATGGGGGAGGCACTGGAGATTTCCCGTGCTGACCTGCTTCGCCTTGCCGAAGAGGCAGAAGTGCAGCACGGGGACGCCAGTCTGGCGATTGGCCGCATTTGCGACGTGGCCAGCCAGTTCACGGAAATCGCCAACAGCATGTACTCAAACGTTATTGCTCAAGACACCTTGATCATGATCCAGGGGCGCATCAACGAGAACGTAGCTCTGTTGCGGGAAGTCCGGCGTGGCCTGCGGACCCGAGGGCCAAGTCCAAGGGCCTGAACGCCGCCCCACAATGCGGCCGAAAATTCCTGTTGACGCCGTGCAGCAATATCGACACAATAGCGCTCCTTCGACGCAGGTCGAACGAAATCTGCGGGAATAGCTCAGTTGGTAGAGCGCAACCTTGCCAAGGTTGAGGTCGCGAGTTCGAGTCTCGTTTCCCGCTCCAGATTCATGAAGAACGCTCCCGAAAGGGGGCGTTTTTCATTTGTCATGATGTTGGCGGCAGGGGCCGCTACAGTCGCGCCACGGCATCTTCATAGCGGGCGTGATATCACTCGCCCGGCGTGACGAATCCGAGGTCAGTGTCGCAATCGGAATGGCGGGACGCATCGGTCGTGGGGACGACCGCAGACGAGGGAAGCGGAGAGCGCGTCAACAAGACGCAATGGCCTGGATGTTGCACCAGCGTTCCGCGCGTCGCATGCACTGAAAGGCTGGCGAAAGGCCAACACCATCGTTGCCTGAACCGCACGCGTGTTGTGACCGTTTTCGGACCAATTCTCCATGTTCGCTCCACAATCGCACGGTAGCCTTCATGCTCCTTCTACACGTTGGCGGGCTGGTGGTCAGGCGTATCACTCCAGTGGCAGTGCCCAGGACCGGGCGCGGACTCTCCCTGCAGGCATTGCTGCGCCCGGGCGCACTGCTGACCAGCCTGGCGCTGGCAGGTTGCATGTCGGTGCCGGCTCCGGACCTGCCTGATCGCACCCCCAGCACCTGGACCCAGGTGCCGCAGGGCCAGGGCGTGGCGGTGGATGCCAGGCAGTGGTGGAAGGTGCTGGCCGACCCGGCGCTGGACGGCCTGGTCGATCAAGCCATCGCCGGCAACCTTGATCTGCAGCAGGCCACGTTGCGCCTGCAGGCAGTGCGGATCGTCGCCGGCACCTCGGATTCGCGCTTCCTGCCGGAGATCTCGGCCAGCGCCAAGCAGGTACAGGACGCCGCCGCGGTCGACACCTATTTCCATGCAGGCATCGAAGCGATCTGGGACCTGGGCCTGTTCGGCGCCGCCGAGAGTGCCCATCTCAGCGCGCAGGCCTCGGCCGGCAATGCCGAGGCGTTGCGCAATGCCGCACAAGTGGCGGTGATTGCCGACGTGGTGCGCAGCTATCTGGACCTGACCGTAGCGCAGGCCCAGCAGGATCTGCTGGTCAGACAGCAGGCCGTGGATGATCGAGGCGAACAACTGGCACGGGTTCGCCTGCGCCTGCGCCTGGATGAGCCGGGCGAGCTGGAACGCCTGCGCGCGCGCCAGGCGGCGACCCGGGCAGCGACGGCGCAGGCCCGCGAAAATGCGGACAACGCGGCCCGCGCGCTGGCGCTGCTGCTGGGGCGTGACGGGCCGGATCTCGCCTGGCGCGCGTACCGCGCGCCGCCGAAGCTCGGTGCATTCTCGCTGCAGCAGGTCCCTGCGGATCTGCTGCGCCACCGCCCGCAGATCCTGCTGGCCGAATCAGAGGTGATGCAGGCAGCGGCCAGCAAGGGTTCGGCGCGCGCAGCGATGTATCCACGGGTCAGCCTTGGCGGTTCCATCCTGTACGCGTACAACCTCACCCAGAACGCCCGCTCCAATTCCGATTCGAGCCCGTCGATCGGCCCGTACATCGATATTCCGCTATGGGACTGGGGCCAGCGTCGCGCGCGCTTCCATGCCAATGAAAAGCAGCTGGATGCCGCCCTGCTGGGATACCGCAAGGCGGTGCTGGAAGGCGTGAGCGAAGTCGAAGGCGCGCTGGGCAGCCTGGCGCGGCAGGACAGCAGCATCCAGTCGTTGCGCGCGGCCAACGACGCCGCCGGCCAGCAGGTCAAGCGCCAGGCGCGGCAGGTGCAGCTGGGTCTGTCCAGCGAGTTCGATGGACTCGACACGCAACGCGCCGCACTCGCCTCGCAGGCTGATCTGATCGCTGCGCAGGGTGCGCGCGTGCTGGCCTTTGCATCGCTGTACCGCGCCCTCGGCGGTGCCCCGCTACCTGCCGAGGGTAAGGGCGAACCGCAATGATCGCACTCGCCCGCAAGACCCTGGCCTATGAGTGGCGCCGGTTCCTGCCGGTGGTGCTGGCGATGTGTTTCGCCGGTGTGCTGTTGATCGTGCAGGCCGCACTGGTGCTGGGCATCTTCGGTACCGCTGCGATCTATGTGAAAGCGTCCTCGGCTGATATCTGGGCTGGTTTCCCCGGCACCCAGAGTGTCAATTACGGCCATGCAATCAGCGCGGATGTGGAAAGCCATCTGCGCATGGACCCGGATGTCACCCGCGTCGAGCCCTACGAGTGGGTCGATGGCGAATGGCGATCCGTCGCGCAGGGCACCGGCAATGTGTCGGTGTACCTGTCCGGTATCTCCACCCGGGACGATGCGATGATGTTCGCGCGCATCCTCCCTGCCAACCTGCGCGCGCAGCTGCGCGAGCCGGGTGCGGTGATCGTCGACAGCGCCGATCTGGATACGCTGGGCGTGGACCTGCAGAACAACCGTGCCTGGATCAATGGCAAGGCGGTGCGCGTGGTCGCTGCACAACCGGGCCTGCGGGGCCTTGGCGGTGTCAATGTACTGGCCTCGCTGGACACCGCGCGCGCCATCGCCGGCACCGACCCACACGAGGGAAGCACCTATTTCGTGGCGGGCCTGCGCTCGCCGCAACTGGCCGACCGCGTGCGTGACCGCCTGGCCGCGTCGATGGGCCAGGCCACACCGGTCGAGTTCTGGACCGCGCCGGCGTTCGCCAGCCGTTCGCAGCAGTATTGGCTGTTCGATACCGGCGCAGGTATCGCCGTGTTGTTCATGGCCGTCATCGTCTGCTTCGTCGGTGCGGTGATCACCAATCAGTCGTTCGCCTCGGTGGTGGCCGGCTCGGTACGCGAGTACGCCACGCTCAATGCACTCGGTGCAGGCCGCTATGCGCTGGCACGGGTGGTGTTCGAGCAGGCATTGCTGATCGGTGGCGTGGGCATGCTGCTGGCGGCGGCGTTCAGCACCCTGGTGCTGCTGATCGCGCAGACCCAGCGCGTACCGGTGCAGCTGACGCCGATGGTGATCCTCGGCTGCGTGGCGCTGGTGGCGGTGATGGCCATGCTCTCCAGCATCATGGCGGTGCGCAGTGTCGTCCGCTCCGATCCATCGTTGCTGCTGCGTTGAGGACCGGCCGATGACTTCCGCACGCGCCGTCGCCCCGACCCTGCAGGCCGACGCATTGGAGAAAGGCTTCATGTCCGGTGATGTGCAGGTGCCGGTGCTGCGTGGCCTGTCGCTGGACATCTATCCCGGCGAGCTGACCCTGGTATCCGGCCCGTCCGGCTGCGGCAAGAGCACGCTGCTGTCGCTGCTGTCCGGCCTGTCCGCGCCCGATGGCGGTCGCGTGCACGCGCTGGGCCAGGACGTGGGCCACATGACCCGCAGTGAAGTGGAGCGTTTCCGCCTGCACCATGTCGGCTTCGTGTTCCAGGGCTTCAACCTGTTCCCGGCACTGACCGCGCTGGAGCAGGTGCAGCTGCCACTGGGCTACCGCGGCATGCGCAATCGCGAAAGCGAGCCGCTGGCCCGCAAGGCGCTGGAAGAAGTCGGCCTCGGCCATCGAAGCCACATGCGCCCGGCGCAGCTGTCCGGTGGCGAGAAACAGCGCGTGGCGGTTGCCCGCGCGTTTGCCAAGTCGCCGACCCTGATCTTCGCAGACGAACCCACCAGCGCGCTGGATGCCGAGAACGGCCAGCGCGTGATCGACATCCTGCATCGCTACGCACGTGCGCATGGCGCCACCGTGCTGTGCGTGAGCCACGATCCGCGCCTGATCCGGCATGCCGATCGGGTGATCGCGATGGAAGACGGCATGGTCCGTGATGACCGCCGCCAGAACGAAACCGTAGAGTCCGCCCCATGACCAAGACGTCGCATCTGCTTCCCCTCAGCCTGGCCCTGTCCGCGGCACTGCTGCTCGGCGCCTGTTCCAGGGAAGCGCCCACCGCTGCATCGGCCCCCTCAGGCAGGGAGGGTACTGCCGCCGCCGGCAAGGTCGCCGTGGCGCGGGGCATCATTGACGTCGAAGGTGGCCTGATCGCACTGGCACCGCCGGTGGATGGCTCGATCACTGCAGCGCCGGTGAAGGAAGGTGCCACGGTGAAGAAGGGGCAGTTGCTGCTGTCGCTGGATGGCGCCCTGTTGCAGCAGGAAGTGGCAATGGCCACCGCCGATCTGGCCTTGGCCAATGACCGCCTGAAGGGCAGCCAGGCGCAGCTGCGCGAACTGGAACGCAACGCCACCCGCCTGTCCACGGGCGCCAGCGAAGGTGTGTCCTCGAACCAGCAGGCCGATGCGGCCAAACAGCAGCTGGCCGGTGTGCGTGCCGATGTCGAGGTGGCCGGTGCGCAGGTCGACATGGCGCAGCACAAGCTGGAGCACGCGAAGCTGAAACTGCAGCAGATGTCGTTGAGCGCGCCGGAAGCCGGCACCGTGGTCGGCCAGGTGCCGGGCGTCGGTGCCTTCGTGCAGGCGGGCAAGCCGGCGATCTCGTTGTTGCCGGCGCGCCCGCTGCAGGTGCGTGCCGAACTGAGCGCCGCCTACGCCGATGCCGTGCAGGTGGGCATGAAGGCTACCGTTGTGCCGGACAGTGATGGTGCGGAGAACATGGGCACGCTGCCGCCCGCACGCGTGGTGCGCATCAGTCCGGTGTTTGCGCAGGCACGCCTGCCTGAAGATGCAGGACGTGGCATGGCCAAGGTGGTGGAGTGCGTGTTGGAGTTCGACGGGCAAGCCAAGGCGCGCTTCGGCCAGCACGTGCGGGTGGAGTTCCGGAAGTAAGCCTCTAGCGCTGCGGCGGGGGAGTCTGTGGTGACCCGCGCCGCCAGAGCGCCCGCCACGCGCTCACCGCCGACACCACGCACAGCGCCAGCAGCAATCCCACGTCCAGCAGCAGCAACCACAGCAGGTGCATGCCTTGTACCGGCGGCTGGTGCATCGCCGACAGCATCCACGGTACCGACCACACCAGCAGCAAGGCAAAGGCGATCAGCAGACGCAGCCACAGGCGTTTCAGTTTCCAAGGCCGCACGATCAACGCGGCCACCACCAGCTCAACCGTGCCCAGCAACGCGAACACGATGACGGTGCTGGTCGGATAGGGCAGCTGGGCGCCTTCCAGTCGGTGCAGCAGCCAGTAGTCCGGAGTGAAGCCAGCATTGACAAGTGCGGCGATCAGCGCCAACCAGGTCAGCGCGACCAGCAACCAGAACAGGCGGACGTAGCGTCTCGGCATCGGCGGTGTCCGTGCTTGGGCGGGGCAGCGTAACCCAGTGCGGACGCCAGTGACCGCATGACGTGAAGACTGTTGACGGCGTGAAGGAATTTGGACACAATAGCGCTCCTTCGACGCAGGTCGAATGGAATCTGCGGGAATAGCTCAGTTGGTAGAGCGCAACCTTGCCAAGGTTGAGGTCGCGAGTTCGAGTCTCGTTTCCCGCTCCAGATTCTACAGGGCCCCGGTAGGGGCCTTGTTTTTCTCCCGCCACGGCAAGGCGGGGCGCGTTGGGCCACAAGGCTTTGCGCGCAGTCAGAAAAGTGAAATCGCTGGTGTGTTTTCCGGATTTCCGGTAGCATGTCGGCTTACGCGGGAATAGCTCAGTTGGTAGAGCGCAACCTTGCCAAGGTTGAGGTCGCGAGTTCGAGTCTCGTTTCCCGCTCCATGTTCCGACAGGCCCCATCTTGGGGTTTTGTCTTGTCAGGGCTAGGTTCCTGGCGCGCAGTACGTTGGCCTCATGGCAGAGTGGCTATGCACCGGATTGCAAATCCGTTTACAGCGGTTCGATTCCGCTTGAGGCCTCCAATTGAAAAGCCCTGACTCCGGTCAGGGCTTTTTTGTTTGGCTGCGATCAATTCCCGCTCGCGCGATCACCGCCCGGCAGTCAGTCATGTCAGATGCGGTGGCGCTACACTCGTGTGATGAACCAGATTGATCACTTCCGCGGCGCCTTGCTCGGCCTCGCGTGCGGCGATGCCGTCGGTACCACGCTGGAGTTCAAGCCTCGTGGCAGCTTCACCCCGATCACCGACATGGTGGGTGGTGGGCCGTTCCAGCTGCAGCCGGGGCAATGGACCGACGATACCTCCATGGCGATGTGCCTGGCCGAGAGCCTGGTGCGTTGTGACACCTTCGATGTGCACGATCAGATGAACCGCTACGCCAACTGGTACCGGCATGGGTACTGGAGTGCGACCGGCGAGTGCTTCGATATCGGCATGGCAACGCGGGCTGCCATCGACCGGTTCCTGCAGGACGGCCAACCGCTGGCGGGTAGTAACGACCCACGCAGCGCTGGCAATGGCTCGATCATGCGTTTGGCGCCGGTGGCATTGCGCTACGCCGGGACTCCCGACCTGCAGGCAATGGCCGAGCTGAGTTCGCGAACGACGCACGCTGCACAGGAGTGCCTGGAGGCGTGCCGCTTGCTGGCGGTCGCGCTGGAGCGGGCGTTGGCAGGTGGCACCCGTGACGCGGTGCTGGATCTCAGCAATGTCCCTGTCGAGAGCGCGCGGCTGCGGCAGATCGCGGCGGGCGGCTACCGCGGTGCCACGCGTGAGCAGATGCGTGGCAATGGCTATGTTGCCGACAGCCTGGAAGCTGCACTCTGGTGCTTTGATCGCCACGACACCTTTGAAGCCGTCGTGCTCGAGGCGGCCAATCTTGGCGAGGACGCCGACACCACGGCCGCCATCGCGGGGCAGCTGGCGGGCGCATTCCATGGTGCGCGCGGAATCCCCGGGCGGTGGTTGCAGCGGCTGGCCCTGCGTGCCGAAATCCAGGCGCTGGCCGATGCGCTGCACGCCTTGAACCAGGGCAGCGACCGCGCTACGTGAGTCGGGTTCCCTGCCTGTGAACTGCGCCGGCAGGATGCTCCCTGCCGCCGCCATTTCCGACGCCGCGCTGCTTCACCTGCAGCAGTCCGCCACGCCCCGGTCACCAGTCTCAGCGGGCCACGACATGGAAAGGCGCTATGGTCGAGTTCCACGTCTCAGGGAGCCGCAATGGCGAGCAAGGACATCACGCGTCGTTCCAGCCACGGAGCGAAACGGAAATGAGCAAAGTCACGGCAGATGTGCGCTGGTTGACCTTCCGCTTGAAGAACGGGCAATCCATTGGCCCGGATCGGCTGAAGGACGGATGGGTCATCGCCTCGGAAACCGCCCGCTGCGGGGTGCGCCGCGAGCATATTGAAGGGTCGGGCCTGGTGTATGCCCTGTACGCGCCGGCCAACCTGGCCTCACCACGGCGCGCGGAAATGCGCATGCGCGAATTCCTGATGAGCTCGGGCTACACCTTCACGATGGGCACGCTGGGCGGCTGAGCTGCGCGCGGGCCGCGATTGCTCAACGCTGCGCGGCCTTCAACGCCTCAATGATCTGCGCGCCGGAGAAGCCACAATGGCCTTCGCCAACGCGTGGCAGCACCTGTGGCAGCGGACGGGCGCCGGCCCGTGCGGCCGTCTGCGGATACACTGTCTGCATGCGCGGCACGATCGTCGGGTCGTTGTTGTTGAACTGGATCACCAGCGGTCGCCTCAACGCACCGCTCAATGCCAGCTCCCTGCGGACAGCGGCCTGCGCGGCAGGCACGGCATCGACACGTTGTACGCCGGCATTGAACGCCATGTCGTCACCGAAGCCGCTGTAAGCCACACCTCTGTTGCCCACCGGCATGCCGCCACTGCGCGTGGCCAGTTCGTGCAGGACCAGTGCATGCAGGCTGATCGTGCCGGCCAGTGCATCAGCGGACACCTGCAGCCGCTGTGCCAGCAACGCGGCATGCGACGGGCTGCGTTGCAGCGCATTGGAGATGCCTTGGTACAGTTCGCCCTGTGGCAGCGCAGCCGCTTCGCGTGAGACCAGTCCCGCAGCCGGCAGGCCTTCGGCCTTGGCAAAGAAGTAATCGAAAGCGACCAGCGTGGTCAGCAGATCACTCGCGATCTGTTCGCCACTGAGATTGGCGCCGCATAGCGACACACCACCGGCGTAGTGTTGCGGGAACCGCTCGAGGCTGGCGAGGGTCACGGCTCCGCCCATCGAGAATCCCAGTAGCCAGGTGTGGCGCACATGCCGGAGTTCACCCGCTGCATGCCGGCGCAGGCGTTCCATGTCGGTAATCGCATCGGCCACCGCCCAGCCCTGGCTGGCATAGGCGCTCTGCGCAACGGCGTAGCCTGCAGCCAGCAGTGGCGCGGTGCCGTCATTGGCAGCCATTGGCGTAGCACGTGGCATGCCTACCGGCTCGTAGCCATGCGCCAGCATCACCAGGTCACCGTTCCAGTCAGCCGGCACATCCAGCCGCCACGGGGCGCCCTGCAGTTCGCCGCTGAACGTGCGCGGTGATGCAGCGGGTGCGGCCATCACCTGTGTCGTGGGGAATAGCAGGGCGAGGGTGACGTTGAGGGCACATCGTAGCCATCGACACATCACGGGCATTCCATCCGGGAATCGCGTCAGCTTAGACGCCGCCAGCAGCCTGCGCGCGCTGCACTGCCGCAGGAAGGGCGGGCTGGGGGCGCCCGCTCCCCGAGTCGATCACGTCCGCTACGGGAGGATTCCGATACGATGTGTCGCCTTGATCTCCTTCTACTTTACCCAAGGTCCCGTTATGGTCGACCGGCTCGCCATTCTGCTTGACCGCTTTGCGGTCACTGCCTCGGTGTTCCATGCCGGCGCGCTGTGCGGCATCAACTCGCTGGCGGGCGAGGATGACGCCGGGCAGCTGCACCTGGTGCGACGTGGCCCGCTTCAGGTCAGCCATGGCCAGCAGACCGTCCAGGTCGAGGTGCCGAGCCTGCTGCTGTACCCACGGCCGATGCCGCATCGGTTCAGCACCGATCCGCAGCACGGCGCCGACATGGCCTGCGCCAATCTGCATTTCGAGGGCGGGCGGCTCAACCCGATCAGCGCGGCGTTGCCCGATTTCATCTGCCTGCCGCTGGCCGATCTGTACGGCGGCAACGCAGCGCTGGAGCTGCTGTTCGAAGAAGCCTTCGAGCAGCGCTGCGGGCGTGCGGCGATGGTCAACCGGCTGTTCGAGGTGGTGATGATCCAGGTGCTGCGGCAGCTGATGGAAGGGGGGGAGATGCGTGGTGGCCTGTTTGCCGGGCTGGGGCATCCGCGGCTGCGGCTGGCGCTGGTGGCGATGCATGAAGCGCCCGCACAGTCCTGGACCCTGGAAGACCTGGCCGAGGTGGCCGGCATGTCACGCAGCGTATTTGCTGCCAGTTTCCGTGAGGCGATGGGCACCACCCCGGGCCAGTACCTGCAGGGCTGGCGGGTGGGCCTGGCGCAGCAGGCACTGCGTCAGGGGCGCCCGTTGAAGCGGATCGCTGATGACGTTGGCTATGGTAGCGAAGCCGCGCTGTCGCGCGCATTCAAGGCACATACCGGGCAGTCGCCGCGGGAGTGGCGCGGACAGGCCCGCGCCGGCGCGGGCTGAGCCTCAGCCCAGCACCAGCCGGGCCAGTTTCATGCCACCGAACAGGCCAACCAGGCCCAGTGCCACCGAACCGCCGGCGTACAACGCTGCCAGGCCATGCTGGCCGCGCTGCAGCAGCAGACCGATTTCAAGCGCGTAGGTGGAGAACGTGGTGTAGCCGCCGAGGACGCCGGTGGCCAGCAGAAGGCGCAGCTGCGGCGACGCGCCATTGCGCAGGGCGAAGGCTTCGACCAGCGCGCCCATCAGCAGTGCACCGCTGATGTTGATCAGGAAGGTCGACCACGGCCACGGGCTGCCGACCGCTACCCGCGTACCGATCAGGTTGCAGGCATGGCGAAGGCAGGCGCCGAGCCCGCCGCCGACGAAGACCAGCAGATAATTGTTCAATGCGTGCATCACATGCCTCGGTTGCGGGTTCGCTGATTCGATGGCGAACGCCGACGACAGGCACGGCCCGCCATCGACGAACGCCGGTTCGTCCTGGCAGGAGCCATCAGCCCTTTCAGGCGGTTATCGGGGGAGCCCCATCCCCATCCGCGACCATGCTACCAGTGGTAGTGCATTCACGTCATCGAGGTCGTCAGCACCCGGATGACCTTGCTGCGGCTGAAGCCGTCCATCAGCAGTTCGAAGGCCAGCAGGTCCAGGGCCGCGTGGCGGCGGTGGTCGATCTCCAGCCCTTTCTCCTCCACCAGGTGGCTGACCAGTTCATAGGCGTCCTGCCAGACATCCAGGTGGGCCTGGCTGGGGATATAGGTATTGCCCCGCTCACCGACGCCAAGCCCGCTCACACCGTACAGCAGTTCACGCGCGTCCAGTTTGGCCGCATCGGCGATGCGGAACAGCTGTTCGGCCTTCACATGGGCGGGGCTGACATGGTCGTTGAGCCAGTTGCTGATGGTTGCCGTCGTCGAATCGGCGGCGCGGGCCAGATCGGCCGGGCGAGGGTGCCCGGCTTTCTTCATGGCAATGGCGAGTCGTTGGCCGAGAGTATTCATCTATGCAAGCCAGCTTAACGCGTGGATCGCAAAGTTCCCTTGTTCCAAGAATAAGTCTGGTTAACAGAAGGACCGACCGTGACCGAATTCTGGAGCAAGGGGCAGGTACGCGCCCGGCTGGGTTTCCGGACCGATGCCGAACTGGCGCGCTTTTTTGGCATAAGCCGATCTGCTGTGTCGCAATGGCCCAAGAACTTCCCGATTCCTGCGCTACGCCAATACATCCTGCATCAGCGCTATCCCAACCTGTTCCCCGCGACTGAGGATACGCAGGGCGAGTAAGCCTCAACTGCGCCGCCTTTTGTCGCATATAGCACCCTAAGCGGCATTTGCTAAGTATGCTTAGCAATATTGGAAACTTCGATGAAACGGGGCTGGCCCATCAATGGCGCCTACCAGGGCGGAACCGGGGGAATCGGGGCAGTGTGTCGGGTCCGACCCATCCGGGCACCCCGTCTCCCCGTATGTGGTTTCGTGAACGATTAATAATTTCGATCACGAAAGTCGCGGTATGTAATTGACCTGTCGTGAAATCTATGACTAATTGGGATCAACCGGACGTGAAGCCCGGGAGTCTTTCAGTAGCTCGCAAGTGAGTCGGTAGACCGTCAACGATGCAGAACAAGTCCAACGGAGGTCGTATGGAATACGGCATGCATGGCTTGGCTGAACGGGTACGCCGCGAACTGGAAGCCAGTTATCACAAACACGGATGCGGTCCGGCGTTCTGGGATACCTACCAGCAGGTGCTGGACCGCCTGGTCCCGCAGGGGACCGAGCGTACCGAAGTCACCAATGAAATGGCGCTGATCATCGAGCAGCTGGGCATCGTGCGACGTGCGCAGCTGGTGCCGCCGCACGCCAACGGGCCGCGTTGATCCGTTGATTCAAAGCAGGCGCCAGGCGCCGCAGGCCAACAGCGCCAGCAGCATCGACAGCAGTGCCAGGGTCCGCGGTCGCCACCATTGCCGCGGTTGCCCGGCCATGGCCTGGGGACTGCAGTAGCGCACCAGCCCCGGGCCGAAACCGGCCTGGTGCTGCTGCCGCGAGCAGGCCTCCAGGCAGGCGCCGCAGGCCAGGCAATCGGCCTGAGGTCCCTGGCGGATATCCAGTTGCATCGGGCAGGCGCTGACACAGGCAGCGCAATCGGTGCAGTCGCCCAGGCGGTCGGCGCTGAAGGTGGGCATCGGTCCGGCCAGCAGCGGATGTGCAGCGCGGAACACGTAGTCCTGTGCGGTGGTCGGGTCGAGCAGGCCACGGCCGCGTCCGAGCACGCCCCCCAGCCCCGACGGACGCATGCCGCGCGGTTCGCCGCGGCGCGCGTCGTACAACATGCGGGGTGTATGCGGATCGGTCAGCAGCGGCTGCAGGCGCGCGAAAGGGCACAGCGAACGGCACACCTGCTCGCGCAGGAAGCCGGCATTGCCCCAGGTGGCGGCGGCATAGAACAGCACCCAGAACGTTTCCCAGCCGCTCCAGCCGGCATGCGGCGCGGCGACCACCAGTTCTTCGATCGGGCTGAACAGACCGACGAACGTGATGCCGGTCCACAGCGACAGCAGCCCCCATGCCACCTGGGTGGCAGGGCGCACGGCGGGCGCTGGCAAGGCCCGGGCCATGGCGCGCGCAATCCAGTCGAAGGCGCGGCGCCATAGCGTCTGTGGGCAGGCGTGGCCGCACCAGATGCGGCCGGCGAGGTGGGTGAGCAGCGCGAGGCCCACCGCCAGCACCGCCAGCAACCCTATCAGCACGCCAACATCGCCGGGCCACAATGTCCAGCCAAACAGGTCAAAGCGCCGTGCGTTGATGTCCAGCAGCAGGGCCTGCCGCCCATTCCAGCGCAGCCATGGCAGGGCATAGAACATGGCCAGCAAGAGCATGCTGAGCGCGGCGCGCCAATGCCAGCGGCGTGGGATTCCGGTGCAGGCCGTACTCATCCCAGCGGCAGCTCGTCGTCGTCGTCGCTTGGCATCGGTCGCTGCAGGTACCAGGTGACCGCGCTGGACAGTGCGGTCACCGACCAGAACATGAAGAATCCTGCCGTATAGCCCAGTTCGCGGCTGATCGCCGTACCCGGAAAGCTGATCGCCTGCAGACGCAGCGGGTCGACAAAGGCGAAGAACACCACGCTGGCCAGGCCTGCAGCGATGAAGCTGGGCCAGAGGATGGCGCCCCAGTGCTGGATCAGCTGCTGGCGGCGGCTGGGAGAGGGTCTGTTCATGCTGTCCCGGGTCGGAATGAGGGCGGCGCGTATACTCCGCCGAGGCTGGCGCAGCATCCGCAGGGCATGCTTCCTGCGGGAATGCCAGACTAGGTGCAGCGGACTGCGCCGACATTGATCTGGATCAACGGCGGTGCCGGCCGGCTACGGCACACTGCCGGCAAGCTTTGGGTGCCCCGATGAACGCAATACCGCCGCCTGTCCTGCCCGTCTCCTCGCCCGGGTTGTGCACTGAGCAGGAAGTGACCCGCCTGGTCCACGACTTCTATGCACGCGTGCGCGAGGAAGAGCGGTTGGGGCCTGTGTTCGAAGCACACGTCCACGACTGGCCGGAACATCTGGCGCAGCTGGTCGATTTCTGGTCGGCAATGCTGCGCGGCACGCGCCGCTTCAAGGGCTCGCCGATGTCCAAGCACATGGCCATCGAGCTGGACAAGGACCTGTTCGACCGCTGGCTGGTGCTGTTCCGGATCACCAGCGCCGAGTGCGGCAACCCGCCCATGCAGGCGCTGGCCAACGACGTGGCCGCGCGCATCGGTGACACCTTCTGGAAGCGCTACCAGATGCTGCGCTGGCCGCAGGTCGGCCTGCCGGTGCTGGAAATCCCCACCCGCGATTGATCTGGGTCAAGGCGGTGGCGTCCGCCCGGCGCGATGCTGGCGGCATGGACACGTTCTCACCCGCCGCCGGCGGTCTTGCCTGGACCTTCGACCCCGACCTGCTGCGCCGGCATGACCGGCCGGGGCCGCGCTACACCTCGTATCCGACCGCGCCTCACTTCCACGATGGCTTCGATGCGCCGGCACTGCGCCAGGCAATCGCCGACAGCAACCAGCTGGCCCGCGCGCTGTCGCTGTACGTGCATGTACCGTTCTGCTCCAGTCCCTGCTTCTACTGCGGCTGCAACCGGGTGATCACCCGCGACCGCGGCCGTGGCCACAGCTACGTCGCGCGCGTGCTGGCCGAGGCCGACCTGCTGGCGCCGCAGTTCGAGGACGGCCGTGAGGTCATCCAGCTGCACCTGGGCGGGGGCACGCCGAATTTCCTCGAGGCCGAGGCGATGACCACGCTGGTGGAAGGGCTGCGCCGGCGCTTCGATTTCAGCGATTCACCGCAGCGCGATTTCTCGATCGAACTCGATCCGCGCTTCATCGATACCCGCGATGTCGCCATGCTGGCGCGGCTGGGCTTCAACCGCGCCAGCCTGGGCGTGCAGGATTTCGACCCACAGGTACAGGAAGCGATCAACCGCGTGCAGGGCGTGCAGCAGACGCTGGACATCCTGCAGGCCTGCCGCGACAGCGGCATGCGTTCGGTCAACGTCGACCTGATCTATGGGCTGCCGGGACAGAGCCTGGAAGGGTTTGGCCGCACCCTGGAACGGGTGCTGGCATTGCGCCCGGATCGCCTGGCGGTGTACGGCTACGCACACCTGCCGCATCTGTTCCGCGCACAGAAGCAGATCGACGAACGCCGCTTGCCTTCGCCGGAAGACAAGCTGGCGCTGCTGGGCCTGGCGGTGGAGAGGCTCTCCACTGCGGGCTACCAGTACATCGGCATGGATCACTTCGCACTGCCGGAAGAAGATCTGTCACGCGCGCAGCGCGCCGGCCAGCTGCATCGCAATTTCATGGGCTATACCACCCACGCCGATACCGATCTGCTCGGCCTGGGCGTGAGTGCGATCAGCCACATCGGTGCCACCTACAGCCAGAATCCGCGCGACCTGCCGTCATGGGAGGATGCCGTGGACCAGGGGCAGTTGCCGGTGTGGCGCGGCGTGGCGCTCAGTGCCGACGACCAGCTGCGCGCAGAACTGATCCAGCAGCTGATGTGCCAGGGCGAAGTGGACGGTGCGGTGCTGGGCCAGCGCCATGGCGTGGATTTCGAGCAGTACTTCGCCGAAGACCTGCGTTCGGTGCAGCGGCTGCAGGAGGACGGTCTGGCCGAGTACCGTGACGGTGTAGTGCGCGCCAGCGAGCCTGGACGGCCGTTGCTGCGACTGCTGGCGATGTGCTTCGACCCGTACCTGCGTGCGGCCTGCGAGCAGCCGCGCTACTCGCGTGCGATCTGACGTTCGTCGTGAAAAGTGCGATGGTGCCCGGAGCCGGAATCGAACCGGCATGGGGTTGCCCCCGGCGGATTTTAAGTCCGATGCGTCTACCAGTTTCGCCATCCGGGCCTGCAGCGCGGCGCCGATTGTAGCCCAGCTGCGGAATCCCGACCGGATTGCAGTGGAGCGGCGGTGTGCTTAACTGTCGCTCCCATTCATGTCATAGTCCAAAGCATCGTTCCCAGGGGGGAGCCACCCGATGTCGCTGCACGCGATTGCCTATGCCAGCGAGGCCCGCGCCGACCTGCAGACAACCGATCTTGACCGCCTGCTGGCCGATGCCACCGCATTCAACCGAGTAGCCGGTGTCACGGGTGTGCTGATGTTCGATGGCAGCCGTTTCCTGCAGTACCTGGAAGGCCCGGAGGATGGCATCGATTCGGTGTACCAGCGCATCGCCAATGCGCGCAGCCATGGACAACTGAAGGTGCTGTGCCGCGCGCCGGTGGCGCAGCGGGCATTCCCGCGCTGGTCGATGGGGACCCGGCGCATTGAGGCAGAACTGCTGGTACAGATCGTCGACGCCTCATGGCCGGGCTTCGTGCTTGGCTGCGGTGGCTTCGAGCGCCTGCTGCAGGCCTGGACCGGCGCCGATGGTGAACTGGAGCCGGCCGCGGTCGCACTGGGCTCCTGACCCCACCTTGGCGGCCGGGCACCCGGGCCGTTAGGCTGTAGCCTTTCTGGCATGGATCTTCCCGGAGTGGCAAAGCGAATGAGTAGGTCGGCCATGCCCATGGCAGTATGCATGCGATTTCAGCCGTTGCATGGGATGCGGCGTTGAGCGCGCCGCTTGCGGCAGCAGCGTCGCCGCGCTTCGCGGTGATCGGGCTGGGCTACGTGGGCCTGCCGCTGGCGGTGGCCTTCGGCCGGCACTGGCCCACGCTGGGCTTCGACATCGATGCTGATCGCATCGCCGAGCTCCGCGACGGCCAGGACCATACGCTGGAAATGGAGGCCGATGAGCTGGCCAGTGCACAGCAGTTGCAGTACGGCAGCGATCCGGCATTGCTCGATGCCTGCAATGTCTACATCGTTACCGTGCCGACCCCGATCGACGCCTATGAGCAGCCCGATCTGGAGCCGCTGCGTTCGGCAACGCGGCTGATCGCCAGCCACCTGCGTGCGGGTGACCTGGTGATCTACGAATCCACGGTGTACCCCGGCACCACCGAAGAGGTCTGCGTGCCGTTGCTGGAGCAGCTTTCCGGGCTGCGCTTCAACGAAGACTTCTACTGTGGTTACAGCCCGGAGCGGGTCAGCCCCGGCGACCGCCAGCGGCGCCTGGCCGATATCCGCAAGATCACCTCGGGGTCGACACCGGAAGTGGCTGCGGTGATTGATGGCCTGTACCAGCGCATCATCGCCGCCGGCACCTTCCCGGCGCCGTCGATGCGTGTGGCCGAAGCGGCCAAGGTGGTGGAGAACATCCAGCGTGACGTCAACATCGCGCTGGTCAATGAGCTGGCGCTGATCTTCGACCGGCTCGGCATCGACACCCAGGATGTGCTCGACGCCGCCGGCAGCAAGTGGAACTTCCTGCCATTCCGGCCGGGCCTGGTCGGCGGCCACTGCATCGGCGTGGACCCGTACTACCTGCTGCACAAGTCCGAGAGCGTGGGCTACCACCCGGACCTGATCCACACCGCGCGGCAGGTCAACAACCGCGTCGGTGAGCATGTGGCGTCGCGTGTGCTGGCAATGCTGGCCGAACGTGGCCGCGTACCTGCGCAGTCGCGTATCCTGGTGCTGGGCGTGACCTTCAAGGAGGATTGCCCGGACCTGCGCAACAGCCGCGCGCTGGAACTGGCGCAGCGCCTGCGTGATGCCGGCGCACAGGTGGAGGTCAGCGACCCGTGGGTCGGCCCGGCGGCATTGGCCGACGCGGGCGTGCACTGGCTGGCCGAGCCGGTGGCGGGGAGTTACGACGCCGTCGTCCTGGCAGTGGCCCATGCCAGATTCAAAGCCATGGATGACGCCGCAATCCAGGCGCTGCTGGCACCGGGCGGCATCGTCTACGACGTGAAATCGGCCTGGCCGCGCAATGTGGTTGACGGTCGCCTGTAAACGCCGGTGACGGCCGGCGCGGTAGACTCGCAGGCAGTTGCAACCAAGGAACGCCATGCACCGGTATATCGTCTACCTGCTCGCCATCCTGATGTTTCCCATCTGCCTGTGGTTGGCCACGATCTGGCCGGCCTGGTACTGGGGCGTCGGCCTGACTGCCGCGATGGTGGCGCTGGGGACCTGGGATCTGCTGCAGAAGCGCAGCACGCTGCGCCGCAACTATCCGGTGATGGCGCATTTCCGCTATGGCCTGGAATCAATCGGCCCGGAAATCCGCCAGTACTTCGTGCAGAGCGACCTGGAGGACGTGCCGTTCTCGCGCCAGCAGCGTGCGCTGATCTACCAGCGCGCAAAGAACGAAATGGACACGGTGCCCTTCGGTACCCTGCGCAGTACCTATGCGGTGGATTACGAGTGGATCAACCATTCGCTGGCTCCCACCTCCATTGCCAAGCATGATTTCCGCGTGCTGATTGGGCCGAACTGCGCCAAGCCTTATTCGGCCAGCGTGTTCAACATCTCGGCGATGAGCTTCGGTTCGCTCTCGGCCAACGCGATCCGCGCATTGAACGAAGGTGCGCGGCGCGGCGGCTTCTACCACGACACCGGCGAAGGTTCGATTTCGCCCTACCACCGCGAGATGGGCGGCGATCTGGTCTGGGAAATCGGCTCGGGCTACTTCGGCTGCCGTGACGAGAAGGGTGGTTTCAGCGAAGAGCGCTTCGTCGCCAACGCTACCCATGACCAGGTCAAGATGATCGAGATCAAGCTGTCGCAGGGTGCCAAGCCGGGCCACGGCGGCGTGCTGCCGGCACCAAAGGTGACCGCCGAAATATCGGTGACCCGTGGTGTTCCGATGGGGGTGGACTGTGTATCGCCGTCGCGTCACTCGGCATTCTCGACGCCGGTCGAACTGTTGCAGTTCGTGGCCCGGCTGCGCGAGTTGTCCGGTGGCAAGCCGGTCGGTTTCAAGCTGGCCATCGGCCACCCCTGGGAATGGTTCGGCATCGCCAAGGCGATGCAGGAAACCGGGCTGCTGCCGGACTTCATCGTGGTCGATGGCGCCGAGGGAGGCACCGGCGCGGCACCGGCTGAATTCGTCGACCATGTCGGCGTGCCGATGCATGAAGCACTGCTGCTGGTGCACAACACCCTGGTCGGCCTGGACCTGCGCGAGCGCATCCGCATCGGTGCCGCTGGCAAGATCACCAGTGCGTTCGACATCGCGCGCACCGTCGCGCTGGGTGCCGACTGGTGCAATGCCGGCCGAGGCTTCATGTTCGCGCTGGGCTGCATCCAGTCGTTGAGCTGCCACACCGACAAGTGCCCGACCGGCATCGCGACCCAGGACCCCGCGCGCTGGAAGCATCTGGATGCACCGGACAAGGCCACCCGTGTGTACAGCTATCACGAGCACACGCTGCATGCCTTGAAGGAACTGTTGTGCGCGGCGGGCCTGAACGATCCGGCCGAGCTGGGGCCGGAGCACATCCTGCGTCGCGTGTCGCCGGTGGAAATCCGTTCGCTGGCGTCGCTTTACCGTTACCTGGAACCGGGCGAGCTGCTGCACACGGTGCCCGACCATGCGGTGTTCCATGCATTCTGGGCCGATGCGCGCAGCGACTCGTTCCAGCCGCCGCCGAAGATCCAGGCTCTGCGCGCCAGCAAGTCGCGGTAGCGTGATGTTGTAGAGCCGAGCCCATGCTCGGCTGTTCTTCGTTCCGACCTCGCGATGACTGATTGAAAAGCAGTCAAGCATGGCTTGACTCTACAGAAAGGCAGCCGAGCATGGGCTCGGCGCTACAAGGAGGCGCCATGCAGTTCAGGACCGGTAGCATCGACGATGTCGCCACGCTGTGGGCGCTGCGCACGCGCTGTGTGCGCGAAACCTGCAGCAGCCATTACCCTCCCGAGGTCATTGCACCGTGGTCGGCCTCGCCGCCACCGTCGCAGTACGCGCGGCTGTTGTCGCAGGGCGGATGCGTGGTGGCCGAGGACGGGCAGGGTGGCCTGCTCGGCTTCGGCGTCTTTGATGTCGATGCCAATGAAGTCGACGCGTTGTTTGTCAATCCCGATCGTGGCGGCGAGGGGATCGGCCAGGCGCTGATGCAGCGCCTGTTGGCAATGGCCGATCGTGAGCGCGAGGTGGTGCTGTCGGCGTCGCTCAATGCCGTGCCGTTCTATCAACGGCAGGGCTTTGTCAGCGTGCGTGAGGAAGCCTATGCGCATCCCAGCGGTGTGGCGTTGGCCTCGGTGAGCATGCGCAGGCCGTGGTGATGTGGCGTCGAGCATGGGCTCGACGCTACCCCGCAGGCGTCACCGCTCCGCCAACCAACCGATCACGCCCTCGGCGGCACGCCGGCCACTGGCGTAGCACGCGGTCAGCAGGTAGCCGCCGGTGGGGGCTTCCCAGTCCAGCATTTCACCGGCGCAGAACACGCCGGGAACGGCCCGCAGCATCAGGCCGTCATCCAGCGCATCCAGGCGCACGCCACCGGCGGTGCTGATCACCTCGGCCATCGGCCTTGGGCGCAGCAGGCGCAGCGGCAGGCGCTTGAGCGTGGCAGCCACAGCCGCCAGGTCGTTGCCGGCCTCCCTGCCAAGAATCTCGAACACGAGTGCGGCCTTCACCGCATCCAGACCTGCCTGGCGGCGCAGGTGCTCGCCGAAGCTTCGGCCCTTGCGGGGACGTGACAGGTCGGCCAGCAGGCGCGCCTCGTCGCGACCGGGCACCAGGTCCAGCCACAGCATTGCGTGACCATCGCGGTTGATGGTCTCGCGCAGGTCGGCGGCCAACGCGTAGACCAGACTGCCTTCAATGCCATATTCGCTGGCCACGCACTCGCCCTGCAGCGACCGCGGTTGTCCAGCCAGGTCGATCCAGTGCGCGATCACCGGCTTCAATGGTGCGCCGGCATTGCGCTGGGCAAAGAACGGCGTCCAGTCCACGTCGAAGCCACAGTTGGCTGACTGCAGCGGCGCGATGTCCACGCCACGCGCCTGCAGTGGCACGACCCAGGCGCCATCACTGCCCAGCTGCGGCCAGCTGCCCCCGCCCATCGCCAGCACGGTGGCATTGGCGCGGACATCGACTTCGCCCGCATCGGTGGCAAAGCGCAGGGCGCCGTCGTCGCTCCACCCTATCCAACGGTGGTTGGCGTGCAGGCGCACGCCCTGTTCCTTCAACCGGCGCACCCAGCCGCGCAGCAGCGGCGCCGCCTTGCGGTCGACCGGGAACACGCGGCCGGAGCTGCCCACATAGGTTTCCACGCCCAGGCCGTTGGCCCAGTCACGCAGTGCCTGTGCGTCGAAGCCGTCCAGCCAGCTGCCGACCACAGCGGCCTGCTCGCGGTAGCGGCTGTCGAACAACGGCCGCGGATCGGAATGGGTGAGGTTGAGGCCGCCCTTGCCGGCGATCAGGAACTTGCGGCCAGGCGACCCCTTGGCCTCGTACAGGTCGACCTCCAGCCCAGCGGCACGCAGGCGTTCGGCGGCGAACAGGCCCGCCGGGCCGCCGCCAATGACGACCACCCGATGGGGCATGGCGGCATTACGGTTTGACATCGAGCAGCTCGACGTCGAACACCAGCGACGAGCCCGCCGGAATCGGGCCGACCTTGCGGTCCCCGTAACCGTAGTCCGGCGGAATCATCAGCGTACGCTTGCCACCGACCTTCATGCCGGCCACGCCCTCATCCCAGCCGCGGATGACCTGGCCGGCGCCGAGCGCGAAGGTGAACGGCTCGCCGTGCTTGAAGGAGCTGTCAAAGGTCTTGCCGTGCTTGGTTTCGGTACGGTTGTCGTAGATCCAGCCGGTGTAGTGCACCGTGACCTTGTTGCCGGCGATGGCTTCGGCGCCGGTGCCGGGCACGGTATCGATCCGCTCGAAGGTGGTCAGCGTGCCGCCGGGCGGCGGGCCGGAGGGTTCGTTCGAGCAGCCAGCGGCGGCGAGGGACAGCAGCAGGGGAAGCAGCAGGCGGCGCATCGGGCGTCTCCAGAAGGGCGCGGGGCGAGGGCGGCAAGGGTAGCGCATCGGCGCCGGGTATCATGGGGCCATGGCAAAACTCCTGCTCAATCTGCGCAATGTCGGTGACGACGAATATGCCGATGTCTGCACGCTGCTCGACCAGCACGGCATCGCCTGGTATCGCACTGAACCCAGTCCGTGGGGCATTTCCAACGGTGGCCTGTGGCTGCGCGACGACGATGATCATCCGCGTGCGAAGGTGTTGATGGCGGAGTACCAGGCGGCGCGCGGCGTGCGCGTGCGGGCTGAACGCGAGCAGGCATTGCGCGAGGGGACGGCGGAGACATTCGGCAGCCTGTTCCGGCGCCGGCCGGCCTATGTGGTGCTGGTGCTGCTGGCGATGGCCGGTGCGGCGGCACTGGTGTTGCTGCCGTTCGTGCTGTTGCGGGGGTAAGGGGGTGCGGCCGGGTTGCACCCGGCACCCGCAGAGGCAACGG
>NZ_KV791446.1:0-7263 GCF_001807895.1 Stenotrophomonas sp. HMSC10F07 | reverse complement strand
CCGGGTTGCACCCGGCACCCGCAGAGGCAACGGCAATGTCAAAAGCTGGTTTCCGTGGGATGGCGCGGCGGTGTGGGCAGGCGGGACACGCCGTAGACCCCGCTTCGCGGTCCGGCCCAGCCGCTGGCGGCTGGGCGTTCGGGCGCCTGCGAAGCAGTGCTTCGCAAGCAAAGCGCCTCACCCCTGGGGGCTGGATGGCGCCTTGCTCGTGTGCGCTGTCCTGCGCACACGGCAAGACCGGGGTTGGGCGTCCTGCCCAACCCGCCCGAGGCATGCCTCGGGCCCATGGCGCCAACGGTCCCGCCTGCCCACACCGCCCCGCCTCTGACAGGTTCTGGGTACCTGCCGGGGTCGGATCCCTCTGCCGCGCAGAGGGCTCTGACCCCTGAATCTGTCTGTGCGGGCGGGAGGCGCTAAAATGGCGGGATGATCGCCAATACCGCTGCCTATCATTTCGCCGTCATCGACGCCCCCCAGGCCCTGTGCGACCAGCTGCTGGCCCGTGCCGAGACGGCGGAGCTGCGCGGCACGATCCTGGTGGCGGGCGAGGGACTGAACCTGTTTCTGGCGGGGGCGCCGGAGGCGGTTGAGGGCTTCTATGCAGCGCTGCATGCCGATGCGCGTTTCGCCGACATGCGGGTCAAGACCAGCCTGAGCAAGCACCAGCCGTTCGCGCGGCTGAAGGCCAAGGTGAAGGACGAGATCATCAGCTTCCGCCGCGATGACGGCCAGCCGCTGGACTATCCGCGCGCACCGTCGGTCGATCCTGCCACCGTGCAGCGCTGGCTGCGGCAGGGCCATGACGATGCCGGCAAGCCGGTGGTGATGCTCGATACGCGAAATCTGCAGGAAGTGGAGTACGGCACCTTCAAGGATGCGCTGGTGTTGCCCATCCGCAAGTTCACCGACCTGCCCGAGGCGCTGGCGCCGCATCGCGATGCGCTGCGGGACAGCACCGTGGTCAGTTTCTGCACCGGCGGCATCCGCTGCGAGAAGGCCGCGCTGTGGATGGTCAATGACGGCATGGACAATGTGCTGCAGCTCGATGGCGGCATCCTCGGCTACTTCGAGGAGGTGGGCGGCGAAGGCTACGAAGGCCGCTGCTTCGTGTTCGATGAGCGCGTGGCGCTGGATGCCGAGCTGAAGCCGATGGTCGACCAGCCGCTGCCCGAGCCGCGCCCCAGCGCGTTCTGACCGCGCTTGTGTAGAGCCGGGCCCATGCTCGGCTGCTGTTGGTCGACGAAAGGCAGCCGAGCATGGGCTCGGCTCTACACGATCCGGTGGGCGCTGAACCCGCCCTGCGGGAATCAGCATCCCGCCACCGTCACTGGCCGCTGCGCCCGGCCGCCCCCATGCAGAGGTGATCCTGTGACGGAAAAGCGCCTGATGATCCCGTTGTCGATCCTTGACCTGGCCCCGGTCTGCGAGGGCAGTGACACCACTGCCGCCTTCGCCAACATGCTGGAACTGGCCCAGCACGCCGATGCGCTGGGCTACCGCCGCTACTGGCTGGCAGAACACCACAACATGCCCGGCATCGCCAGTGCCGCCACCGCCGTGCTGATCGGCCATGTTGCCGGTGGCACCCAACGCATCCGGGTCGGCGCGGGCGGCATCATGCTGCCCAATCATGCCCCGCTGCAGGTGGCCGAGCAGTTCGGAACGCTGGCCTCGCTGTATCCGGACCGCATCGACCTTGGCCTGGGCCGTGCGCCGGGCACCGATCAGCCGACCGCACGTGCACTGCGCCGCTATTTCGACAGCGCCGACCAGTTTCCGCAGGACGTGCGCGAGCTGCTGCACTACTTCGAGCCGGTCCAGCCTGGACAGGCGGTGCAGGCCGTTCCGGGTGGTGGCCTGCGGGTGCCGACCTGGATCCTGGGATCAAGCCTGTTTGGCGCACGCATGGCGGCCTCGATGGGCCTGCCGTATGCATTCGCCTCGCATTTCGCGCCGGACGTGATGGACGAAGCGCTGGCGGTGTACCGCCGCGAATTCCGCCCCTCGGCCACGTTGAAGCAGCCGCACGCGATGCTGGCCCTGAACGTTGTTGCCAGCGACAGCGAGGCCGAGTCGCGTCGCCTGTTCACCAGCCAGCAGCAAAGTTTCGTCAACCTGCGCCGCGGCCGGCCGGGCAAGATCCCGCCGCCGATCGACGACATTGAAGCCTTCTGGGAGCCGCACGAAAAGTTCGGCGTGGAACGGGCCCTGGCCTGCACCGTGCTGGGCGATCCGCAGCAGGTGGCCGAGGGTATCGCCGCTTTCGTTGAGCGGCACAAGCCTGACGAGCTGATGCTCACTGCCAACCTGTATGACCACCGTGCGCGCCTGCGTTCCTTCGAGCTGGCGATGAATGCCTGGCATGGCCGCCACGCGGGCTGAACAACCGCGTCACGGCCCGTTGCGGCCGATCCGCGTCTGATGGGGGCTCCCCACTTCTGGAGTCCCCACCATGGCCGAGACCCGCGCCGAACACATTGCCCAGCTGGCTGAACTGATCAAGGACGTGGAGGTGGCGATGTTCACCACCACCGGCGTCGACGGGCGACTCTACAGCCGGCCGTTGGCCACCCAGCAGGTCGCCTTCGACGGTGACCTGTGGTTCGTGATCACCGCCGACAGCCCGAAGGTGGCCGAGATCGCGCTCGACCCGCGCGTCAATGTGGCCTATGCCTCGCCATCGAAGAACACCTATGTGTCTGTGGCGGGGCGGGCGCGGGTTGTCGATGATCGCGCGAAGATCGAAGAGCTGTGGTCGCCGGCGATGAAGCTGTTCTTCCCCGCCGGCAAGGAAGACCCCAACCTTCGCCTGATCCACGTGCGCGCCGATAGCGCCGAATACTGGGATGGCCCGGGCACCTTGCTGGGCAAGGCATTGAGCTTCGTGCTGTCGGCGGTGCAGGACGATCCGGCACCGCTGGCGGACAACGGATTCGTCGACCTTCGGTGATTGCCGCATCCACGCGTTGCGTGGATCTAGCGGATGCCGGTAGTGCCGGCCGTTGGCCGGCTACCTTGGAAACGTGGCAGCCGGCCATCGGACGGCTCTACCGGATGCCGCTTCAGAACCAGCGCTGGAAAAGTTCCACTGTATAGCCCACCAGCTGCCCCGAACTGAAGCCGAAGAACGCGATCGCCACCAGCGCTGCGATCCAGTTGAACAGCATCAATGCACCATCGCGCTCCAGCAGCGCCAGCGAGAACAGCAGCAGCTGGAAACCGAACAGGAAGTTGGTGAACGGAATCGGCAATGACAGCAGGATGCCCAGCAGTACCAGCAGCAGGCCGCTGAAGGCGTGCGCGGGCAGCGGTGTCAGCAACTGCGGCAGGCGAGGCTTCAGCATCCTGTCCAGTCGCCGCAACGGGCGATCGATACGGTCCAGGAAGCGGTGCATGGTGCCGCGCTTCGGCCCGCGTCGGGCAATGAAACCGGGCAGCCAGGGCCGGCGCAGGCAACACAGCATCTGCAGTCCGATCAGGACCACCAGTGGGCCGCTGACCGCCCCCCCCATGCCCGGGATCGGGATGAACGAGGGCAGGATCGCCACGAACAGGAACACGCCGAACGCGCTCTGCTGCAGGTTGCTGAGGATCTGGCCGAGCGGCATGTGCTCGGCGGGATCGCCGGAGGCGAACATCTCCAGCAGGGTGCGGATGCCCTCGTTGCGGTAGGTCGGGCGCTGCGCACCCTGGCCCTGGCCAGCCTCAGGCGGTGAGCTCATCGGCCTGCTCGTCGGACAACGTGCGCAGCAGCAGCTTGTCCACCCGCGCACCGTCCAGGTCGACCACCTCGAAGCGCCAGCCGGCCCAGTCGAAGTACTCGCCTGCGTGCGGGATGCGGCCGAAGTAATGGATGCACATGCCGGCCAGGGTGTAGTAATCGCCGTCCTCGGCATCGGGCAGCTCGTTGCTGCCGATCAGCTCGCGCAGGTCTTCGATCGGCAGTGAGCCATCCACGAGCAGCGAACCGTCCTCGCGGGTCACCACCAGCGCATCCTCGTCGGCATTTTCTACGGCCTGCAGGCGGCCGACCACGGCGCCCATCAGGTCGCTGATGGTCACCAGGCCCTGGATCTCGCCGTACTCGTCCACCACCAGCGCCATCGACTGCTGTTCCTCGCGGAAGATCTCCAGCAGCTTCATCGCGTGGGTCGATTCGGAGACGTACAGCGGTTCGCGCAGGGTCTGGAACAGCGCGTTGTCGCCGCGCGCCATGCGCGTGGCCAGCGATTTCAGCTCCAGCACGCCGACCACGTCCATGTCGTTGTCGCGGTACACCGGGTAACGGGAGAACTCGTGCTCGGCCATGATGTCCAGATTGCGCTCCAGCCCGGCCTGGGTGTCGAGCCAGGCGATGCGGTTGCGCGGCGTCATCAGGCTGTCGGCGGTGCGGTCGCCCAGGCGCATGACCCGGTTCATCATGTCGCGCTCGTGGGCGTCGATCACGCCGGCCTCGTGGCTCTCGGCCACCAGCATCCGGATCTCCTCTTCAGTCACCTGCGCGGCCTCGTCCTTGCCCAGGCCCAGCACCTTCAGCACCAGCTGGGTGGTCTTGGACAGGAGCCAGACGAAGGGCAGGGCGAGCCTGGCCAGCCAGCTCATCGGCATCGCGACCAGGCCGGCAATGGCCTCGGAACGTGTCAGGGCCAGGCGCTTGGGCACCAGTTCGCCGAAGATCAGCGTGATGAAGGTGATCAGCGAGACCGCCAGAGCGGTGCCTACTTCGCGCGCGTACGCAAAGCCGGGCATCAGGCCCTGCAGCCAGCCGGCGATCGCGTCGCCGATCGCATCACCACCGAGGTAGCCGGTCAGTACGCCGATCACGGTGATGCCGATCTGCACGGTGGACAGGAAACTCTCCGGCTTCTCCGAAAGCTCCAGCGCCTTGGCGGCGCGCTTGGAGGTGGCGGCCATCTGCTTCAGGCGGCTCTTGCGCGAGGTCATGACCGACATCTCGGACATGGCGAAGAAGCCGTTCAGCAGAACCAGCGCGAAGACAATCAGGATCATTTCAAACACGGGCGTCGTCCCCGGTTGGTGGCAGGGAGGGCGGGTGCTTGCGATGGCGGCAGGCGCTCAGGAACGGGGTCCGGCGCGGCGCAGGGGGATAAGGGTCGTCGTCCATAAGGTGCGCCCGAAGGCGCGCTGGCATCTTAGCAAAGGGGCGTGGCAGGGTGGCAACCGCCTGTTCAGGTTGAGGGTCCCAGAGCCAGGAAAGGGCGCGGGGATACCCGTGATGGTCATCTAGCCGTCATAATTCGCTCTGGTGCCGTCCTTCCCGCGACGGCTGACAGGTTTCTCAATGTTCTCTCTGCAGACCATTTTCGGTTCCGGCAAACAGTTCTACACCCTGCTCGATGAGGCTGCTGTCGCGGCTTCCGATGCCGCCAAGGCGCTGCATTCCATGCTGCGCGAGGCCGACCGCCAGCCCGCGCTGGACGCCTTCAAGCTGGCCCGCCTGCGCGAACGCGCGGCCTCGGACAAGATCAGCCAGGCGCTGGTCGACAGCTTCATGACCCCGATCGAGCGCGAAGACATCGAAGCGCTGGGTTCGGCCCTGTACAAGATTCCGAAGCAGATCGAGAAGTTCGCCGACCGCTATTCGCTGGCCACGACCCACCTGGAGCACATCGACTTCGCGCCGCGCGCGGCGATGCTGGAACAGGCCGCCGGCGTGGTGGTGGAGATGGTGGCCGACCTGCGCCACATGAACCTGGACCGGATGACCGCGCTGAACGAGAAGCTGCGCTCGCTGGAGAACGAGGCCGACCGCCTGATGCTCGAGCTGTACCGCGACATCTACTCCGGTCGCCTGGACAACCTGCAGATGTTCCTGCTGAAGGAATTCTTCGAGATCCTGGAAAAGGCCATCGACCGTTGCCGCGAGGCCGGCGTGGTGGCGTACCAGATCGTGTTGAAGAACAGCTGACGGACGCCGCCGCATGTTGACCCTTGTCCTGGTGGTGATCCTGGCCGCGCTCGTCTTCGAGTTCATCAACGGCTTCCACGACACTGCCAACTCCATTGCCACCGTAGTGGCGACCAAGGTGCTCTCGCCCGGCTGGGCGGTGATGCTGGCCGCCTTCATGAACCTCATCGGTGCGCTGACCGGCACTGCGGTGGCGCTGACCATCGCCTCGGGCCTGCTCAACACCAACGTGGTCGAGGTCACTCCGCAGGTGATCCTGTGCGCCCTGCTGGGCGGCATCATCTGGAACCTGATCACCTGGTGGAAGGGCCTGCCGTCCTCGTCCTCGCACGCCCTGATCGGTGGCCTCTGCGGTGCCGGTCTGGCCGCGGCCCACAACAACTGGGACGCGCTGATCTGGTCGGAGCGCCTGGGCAGCTGGGCGCAGAACAAGGGCCTGCTGTGGAAGGTGTTCGTGCCGATGATCACCTCGCCGATCGCCGGCTTCCTGCTCGGCATCGTGGTGATGGTGCTGCTGTGGGCGCTGATCGCCGGCCTGGCCAAGGTCGGTGGCGCCATCGGCCGCCTGGCCCGTCCGCGCATCGTCAATGCCTTCTTCGGCAAGGCGCAGATCGCCTCGGCGGCCTACATGGGCTTCGCCCACGGCCACAACGACGCGCAGAAGACCATGGGCATCATCGCGATGACCCTGATTGGTGCCGAAGCCACCGGCGCACTGAACGATCTGCCGTCCTGGCTGGCCTTCATGCACCCGGACGCGCACGCCGGTGACGGCATCGCCATGTGGATCGTACTGACCTGTGCAGTGGTGATGGCTGCCGGTACCGCCTCGGGTGGCTGGAAGATCATCAAGACCCTGGGCCACAAGATGGTCAAGCTGCACCCGATCCACGGCTTCGCCGCGGAGACCAGCTCGGCCACCATCCTGACCCTGGCGGCCCACTTCGGCATGCCGGTCTCGACCACGCACAGCATCTCCACCGCGATCATGGGCGTGGGCTTCGCCAAGAACCCGCGTTCGCTGAAGTTCGGCGTGATCGAGCGCATTGTCTGGGCCTGGATCCTGACCATCCCGGCCGCCGGCGGCTGTGCGTACCTGATCCTGAAGCTGTTCGAGCTGTTTGGCTGGACCTGATCGCCACGCCAAGGTGCACACGAAAAAGCCCGCCGATATCCGGTGGGCTTTTTCATGGGCAAAGAATTTTTCCGCACACAACGTGTCGACCAAGGTCGACACCTACCAGAGCAGAAACAGGGATCCGATCCCGTGCCGACCAACGGTCGGCACCCACCAGCAGCAGCGGGAAACTGTCGAAGGCGGGGTGGGTCCGGTT
>NZ_KV791445.1:0-14576 GCF_001807895.1 Stenotrophomonas sp. HMSC10F07 | reverse complement strand
ACAAACGACTTAATTCCCTCCGTCCCCTTTTTCTTCCGGCAACGAGAAAGGCCGGCTCGCGCCGGCCTTTCCTTTGTTGCGCCGAGAGGCTGCTTACAGCGCCTTGGCGGCCTCCACCACGTGCGCCGTGGTGATGCCGAAGTGCTTGTACAGCTGGTCGGCCGGGGCCGAGGCACCGAAGGTGTCGATACCGATCACCGCGCCGTCCAGGCCGACGAACTGGCGCCAGAAACCGGTGACGCCAGCTTCCACGGCCACGCGCTTGCGCACCGCGTTCGGCAGCACCGATTCACGGTAGGCCGCATCCTGGCGCAGGAACACGTCGGTGGACGGCATCGAGACCACGCGGGTCTTGATACCGGCCGCGTCCAGCTGGGCCTTGGCTTCGGTGGCCAGCGAGACTTCCGAGCCCGTGGCGATCAGGATCACGTCCGGGGTACCGGCAGCATCGGCCAGCACGTAACCGCCGCGCTCGATCTGGGCGATCTGCTCGGCGCTGCGCGGCTGGTGCGGCAGGTTCTGGCGGCTGAACACCAGGCAGCTCGGGCCGTCCTGGCGGGTGATCGCGGCCTTCCAGCTCACGGCCGACTCGACCGCATCGCACGGGCGCCACACGTCGTTGTTCGGGATGTAGCGCAGCGAGGCCAGGTGCTCCACCGGCTGATGGGTCGGGCCGTCTTCGCCCAGGCCGATCGAGTCGTGGGTATAGACGTGGATGGCGTGGGCCGGAATCAGCGCGCTCATGCGCACGCCGTTGCGGGCGTAATCGCTGAACACCAGGAAGGTGGCGTCGAACGGAATGAAACCACCGTGCAGGGCCAGGCCATTGGCGATGGCGGTCATGCCGAACTCGCGCACGCCGTAGTACACGTAGTTGGCGTTGGCGTCGTCGCTGGCAACCGACGTGCTGCCCTTCCACAGGGTCAGGTTGGAGTGCGCCAGGTCAGCCGAGCCACCGACGATTTCCGGCAGCAGCGGCGCGTAGGCTTCGATGGCCAGCTGCGAGGCCTTGCGCGAGGCGATCGTCGGGCCTTCAGCGGCCACCTGGGCGATGTAGGCATCGGCCTTGGCAACGAAGTCGGCCGGCAGCTCGCCATGCGAACGGCGGGTCAGCTCGGACGCCTCAGCCGGATACTGGCTGGCGTACTTGTCGAACAGCTGTTCCCACTCGGCCTGGCGCAGGGTGCCGGCGCCATTGGCGCGCCAGCCATCGTAGATCGCCTGCGGGATCTCGAACGGGCCGTACTCCCAGCCCAGCTGCTTGCGGGTGGCTTCCAGCTCGTCCTTGCCCAACGGGGCACCGTGGCTGGATTCCTTGCCCGCCTTGTTCGGCGAACCGAAGCCGATGGTGGTGCGGCAGCAGATCAGGGTCGGCTTGTCGCTCTGCGACAGCGCGGCCTCGATGCCGGCCTTGATGCTCTCCGGGTCATGGCCATCGACGTCGCGCACCACGTTCCAGCCGTAGGCCTCGAAACGCTCCGGAGTGTTGTCGGTGAACCAGCCCTCGACGTTGCCGTCGATGGAGATGTGGTTGTTGTCCCAGAAGCAGACCAGCTTGTGCAGGCCCCAGGTACCGGCCAGCGAGGCGGCTTCGTGCGACACGCCTTCCATCAGGCAGCCATCACCCATGAACACCCAGGTGCGGTGGTCGACCACTTCCAGCTCCGGGCGGTTGAAGCGCTGTGCCAGCAGCTTCTCGGCCAGGGCGAAGCCGACGGCATTGGCGAAACCCTGGCCCAGCGGGCCGGTGGTGGTTTCCACGCCCGGGGTCTCGTGGCGCTCCGGGTGGCCGGCGGTGTGGCTGCCCAGCTGGCGGAACAGCTTGAGCTGCTCGATCGGCAGGTCGTAACCGCTCAGGTGCAGCAGCGCGTACTGCAGCATCGAACCGTGGCCGTTGGACAGCACGAAACGGTCGCGGTTGAACCAGTGCGGGTTGCTCGGGTTATGGCGAAGGTAGTCGTTCCAGAGGACTTCGGCGATGTCGGCCATGCCCATGGGCATGCCGGGGTGGCCGGACTTTGCGGTTTCAACCGCATCGGCGGCGAGGAAGCGGATGGCGTTGGCCAACTGGCGACGGGTAGGCTGCGTCATGGTTCTGTCGGAATCGGGAGGCGGCCGCGGACGTGCGGGCGGCCTATTGTCCCACAGACCCGGGGCCGGGTTCAGGCGTAGGACCAGATCCCTTGCCAGTGAAAGGGATCTGGTCCCGCCAACCCCTTACTTGGGCGCGGCGGCCTCGATCACGCCACACATCGACTTCTTCTGGAAGTCCTCGCCAGTGGCGTAGGTGGCCGGGGTGGTCTTGGTCACGGTGATCTTGGAACCCTTGCCCTCGGCTTCAACCAGCACGTTCCACGGCAGGGTGGTCTGGCCACCATTGAACTGGACGTTCTGTTCCAGGGTCAGCATCCCCAGGTCCTTGTCCACGCTGGCCACCTTCAGGCCCGACTTCACGCCCTCGATCTGGATACGCTTGAGAGCGTCGGCCGGGGTAACGTTGGGCACCACGTCCCAGGTGGTGAAGGTGCGCCCGGCGAAGAAGCTGCCGGTCTTGGTGTAGTTGGTTTCACAGGCCTTCTGGGCACTGGCGTCGAAAGCCAGCAGGCCCAGGGCGGCGACCATCACGTACGAAATCCTCATTTCTGCTCCCTTTCGCACGGCGCCAATCCCGACGCCTTCCATGCGTCGGGATAGTATCCATGGCATTCAGGGCGCGTTCAATCGAGGGGCGTGCCCAGCGCCGGTCCGTCATGCGACTCGCCCTTGGCCACCAGCGTGGTCAGGGCCAGGTCGCCGGTCACGTTCAGGGCGGTACGGCACATGTCCAGGAAGTGGTTTACGCCCAGGATCAGGCCGATGCCCAGCGGATTCACACCGACCATCGCGCAGATCATCGCCACCACCGGCAGCGAGCCCGACGGCACACCAGCAGTGCCGATGCCGCCGAGGATGCAGACCGCCATCACCATGATCTGCTGGCCAATGCTCAGGTCCACGCCAAAGAACTGGGCCAGGAAGATCACCGTCACGCCCTCGAACAGCGCGGTGCCGTTCTGGTTCGCGGTGGCGCCCACGGTCAGCACGAAGCGCGACACGCGCTGCGGCAGGCCCATCTGGTCGGCCACGCGCAGTGCGGTCGGCAGGGTGGCGTTGCTGGAGGCGGTGGAGAACGCCATCACCGTCGCTTCCTGGGTGTCGCGGAAGAACGACAGCGGCGAGCGGCCAGACAGCCATACGGCAGTACCGTAGGTCACCACCATGTGCAGGCCGAGTGCCAGCACCACCACGCCCACGTAGGCGCCCAGACGGATGATCAGCTCGAAGCCGAACAGCGCGGCCAGGTTGAACATGAAGCAGGCCACCGCATAGGGGGCCAGGCGGATGACCAGGTTGATCAGGGTCATCGAGATTTCGAACACGCCTTCGATGGCGCGGCGCAGCGGGGCAACCTTCTCGTTGTCGGTCAGCACCATGCCGATGCCGAACATCAGCGCGAAGAACATCAGCGACAGGATCGCACCGTTGTCCGACGCGGCCTGCAGCACGTTGCTCGGCACGATTGACAGCAGCATGTCCATGCCCTTCGGCGTGCCATGGATGCCAGCGACGATTTCCTTGCTGCGCTCGGCGTTCTCCGACAGCATCATGGCGGCGACCTGCGGATCGACGCCCGCGCCCGGCTTGAGCAGGTTGACCAGCACCAGGCCGATGCCCACCGCGATGCCGGACAGCAGCACGGTGTACGCCAGGGTCTTCCAGCCGATGCGGCCGAGGGCGCGGATGTCGCCCATCTCCGATACGCCCATGATCAGCGCCGAGAAGATCAGCGGCACGATCAGCATGAAGATCAGGTTGAGGAACAGGCCCGACGCCGGGGTGGTGACGTAGTCCATGACCCACTTGGCACCGGCCTGCAGACCATCGACGCTGCCGCCCAGGGCATGCACGATCAGTCCCAGGACCAGGCCGATCGCAAAGCCGATGCCCATCTTCCAATGCAGGGGCAACTTCTTCTTGTCGGCAGCAGCTGCTGTCATACGCGGGTTTCCTCGAAAAATGAATGCACTCTAACAAAGCGCGCAAGCGGCGCCGGTTCAGGTTCGCCGCGTTGGATACAACGGCGCCAGGCCAGTTTCTGCTGCACCCGTAGCCACCGACCAGTGCGGTCCGTCACGGAAGACCTCACGCAGGCGCGTGCGCAACGGGGCCAGTTCGCCCTGCCCGCCCCAGCGCGCCTGCTGCAGGTCCAGCAACACCTGGCGCTGGGCCGGGTCATCCAGCCGGGCGATCACCTGCTCGATGCGCTCCACGCCCGCCATCGCACACAGACGCGCCTCCACCTGATCGAAACCCTCACCATCCAGCGCGCGGCGCAGTTCGGCCAGGCCCGCGCGTCCGCTCACCACGGTCGGCACAGAGGGCGTGCCGGCTGCAGGCGCCGCCACACGCGGGCGTCGGCCTCGCTGCCAGCCCCACAACAGGGTCAGCAGCCACAGCAGCGCCAGGCCAATGGCCGCCGCCATCCACGGCCACGGACGCTCGGACAGGCCGCTGGCGCGTGGATCGGTCGCGGCGATACGCGCATCCTGTCCATCGCTGCCCGGCAGCGCGGCAGCGGTGTCGATCGGTGGCAGCGCTGCCGGCGAGGCAGTGGCAGCGCCGGTACCGGCCGCAACGGCCAGCGTCAGGTCCGGCAGCTTGGCTTCCTGTGCCTTGCCGTTGCGCACATCCCACCAGGGCAGGCGTGGTCCCGGCACCACCAGCGAACCCGGCTGGCGCGGCACGATCGAATAGCGGCGGGTGATCTTCAGGCGCGGCGTGCTGCCGTTGAAGGTCTCTTCGTACTGTGCCGGTTCGGCAAACACCTGCGCTGCGTTGCCGGCATCGGGGACCGGCAGGTCGGTGAACTGTGCTCGGGTGGCGCCTTCGGCAACCGCTTCGACCACCACGTTGGCTGCCTCGCCGGTACGGGCACTGGTGGGCGCGCTGGTGTAGCGCAGCTGCAGGCTCTGCAGGGGCAACCACGGCTGCGGCGCCTGTGCCGGCTGTGCCTGCACCTGCAACGTGCGGTCTGCGCCAGTGGCATTCATGCGGCCATCGCCGCCCCCGAAGAAGTCATCGAAGAAACCTCCGGCGCTGCGCCCGCTGAAACGCGCACCGGACAGCCGCAACGCGCCGCTGCGCTCGGGGATCAGCAGGAAACGTCGTTCGACCACGTTGTAGCGGCGCCCGTTGACCTGGCGCACATCTGTGCGGTCGTCGCCAACGCGCTGCAACGACGCGCCCGCCGGGGTATCCAGCACCAGCTCGCCGGAGGCCAGCTGCGAGGCGAAATACAACCGCACCACCACGCCCACGCTCTGCTGCACGTACGGCGTATCGTCATCGACAACGGTTTCGATGAAGGCCATCGCATTGCTGTCAGGCCCGGCCACGGCGGCCGCATCGACCTGCAGCGTCAGCGGCGCAGTGCGCACACTGCCCACCTGCAGGCCCGGTACCACCAGCGCACCACTGCGCCGCGGCGTCAGCGCCACGCCATACAGGTTGCGCTGCTGCATGCTGCCATTGCTCCATTCCACCTGGCGGCTGCTGGTCTGGCCGCTCAGGTCGAAGTCGGTGCGCAATGGCGTGAAGTCGGGAGCGCCCTGATCGCTCTCGACATTGAGGGTGACCGTATCACCCATCGCGATGCGGTCGCGGTCCAGCCAGGCGCGTGGTTGCGCCCAGGCCAGCAGCGGCAGCCACAGCAACAGCGCCGCCAGTACCGGCCGTGACCAGTGCCCGTGCATGTTGATCGCCCGCGTCATCGCCCTTCCCTCTTCCTGCGTTCGTTTTCCAGCTGGAACTTGGCCCGCAGCAGCGCGCCCGGATCATCCGGCACACGCCGCATCCACGCTTCCACCGCCTGTTGCTCCTCGCGCTCGCGCGGCGTGCGGCCCTCCCCCCCCGGTACGGGTTTGCCGTCCTTGCCAGCCTCGCCCTCGCGTGCCTGCTGCATCGCCTGCTGCATCCGCTGGCGCTGCTGCTCATCGGCCTGGGCCTGTGCCTTGGCATCCTCCACCTGTGGTGGCGCCTGCTGGCCATCGCGGCCGCGCTCGCCGGGCTGCGGGCTCGACGGGTTCTTGTCGTCACCCGCCTTGGGCTGCGCCTTCTGGCCCGACGGCGGCTGGCCCTGGCCGGGATTCTGCTGGCCCTGCTGCGGCTTCTGGCCCTGCGGGTTCTGCTGGCCCGGGGCATCGTTCTGCTGCTTCTGCTGCCCGTTCTGCGGTGGCTTCTGCTGATCCTGGCCTTTGCCACCCGACTGCTTGCGCTTGCGCGCGGCATCGACCACGGCACGGTTGGCGACCGCATCGGCCATGCCGGGATGCAACGCCAGCGCGCGGTCGTAGGCGGCGATCGCTTCGTCGTAGTTGCCTTCGCGTGCCAGCGTGTTGGCCAGGTTGTACCAGCCGGCATCGCTGTCGATACCCTCGAACTGCCTGCGCGCAGTGGCGAAGTCGCCCTTGCGGTAAGCCTGGACCCCCTCGGCCAGGCGCTGATGCTGCGCCTGGTCGCTACGCTTCCACAGCGTGCCCTGCGCGGGTTGCGAGGCCTGCGTCGCAGGTGCCTGCGCCTGCGCGTCATTCATCCATGGCACGAGGCCGACCGCGAGCACCGCGGCCAGCAGCGCACGACGGCGGAAGGCCAGCAATGCCAGCAGCATCACCGGCGGCAGCAGCCAGAAGCCTTCGTCGCGCCACTGCTTGCCTTCGCCCGGCCGCTGCGCCGCCGTGCCTTCGCGCGCGTCGAGTACACCGAGCGCACGCAGATCGCTGTCATCGGCGGAGATGCGTGCATAGCGGCCGCCGCCCGCAGTGGCCACCGCGCGCAGGCTGCCCTCATCCAGCGCAGCCTGGCGGATCTGCCCGCTGCCATCGCGGTAGGCCGCACCGGCAGGCGTGCCCAGGCCCAGCACCGACACCTGCAGGCCCAGGCTGCGTGCCTGCGCTGCCGCCAGTGCAGCTTCACCATCCGCCTGGTCGCTGACCAGCAGGATCTGCCCCTGCAGCGCACCGATCTGCCGCATCAGCCGTGTTGCCCAGTCGATGCCGCGGTCGGCACGCTGGCCATCGCGTGGCATCACGTCCGGCGACAGCGCATCCAGATACAGCGCAACATTGCGGCCGTCATCAGTCAGCGGCGCCACGGTGTAGGCATCATCGGCATACACCACCAGGCCCACCTGCCCGCCCTGGCGCGCGCGCAGCAGCTCGCCCACTTTCGCGCGCGCCTGCAGCAGGCGCGACGGTGGCAGATCGGTTGCGCTGATCCGGCTGGACAGGTCCAGTACCACCAGCAGCGGTGCGCTGGCCTGGAACATCGGTTGCGCCTGCTGCCGCCAGCTCGGTCCGGCCATCGCCAGCGATGCCAGTGTCCAGCCCAGCACCAGCGCCCATGGCAGGCGCACACGACGCTTCGCGCCGGTGGCCAGCAGATGTGGCAACAGATGTGCATCCACCGCCTGCCGCCACGCATCACTGCGCCGTTGCCGGTACAGCGCCAACGCGATGATCAGCGGCAGCGCCAGCAGTGCCCACAACCAGTCGGGCCGCAGGAAGTGCAGCGCGTTCCAGTCGGGAAGACTCGAAGCAAACGCGATCATCGGCGACGCTCCGGCCACAGCCATGCCAATGCGCCCAGCAGCAATGCCAGGCCCAACGGCCACGCATAGCGTTCCTCGCGAGGGCGCAGGCTCGGGCCCTTTGCGGCCACTGGCTCCAGGCGATCGAGCTCGGCATAGATGCCGGCCAGCTGCGCGGTATCACGCGCGCGGAAAAACTGGCCGCCGGTCATGCTGGCGATCCTCTTCAGAGTGGCCTCATCGACCGGATCCTGGTCGGTGGAAATCGGAATGCCGAACAACCGCATACTGCCATCGCCGCCAAACGCAACCGTGTGGATGCGCACGCCTTCGGCGCGTGCGACTTCCGCAGCGCGCAGGGGTTCCAGCACACCGGCATTGCTGACACCATCGGTCAACAGGATCAGTACGCGCTGCCCCTCCGGCTGGCTACGCAGGCGCTTGACCGCCAGGCCGATGGCATCACCGATGGCGGTCTCGCGCCCGGCCAGGCCGACCACGCTGTCGCGCAGCTGATCGCGCACGCTGGCCAGGTCCGCAGTCAGCGGCGTGAGCGTATAGGCGCGGTCGCCGAAGATCAGCAGGCCAACGCGGTCGCCGGCACGACGATCCAGGAAGTCGGCCAGCACGGCCTTGGCCGCAGTGAGGCGATCGACCGCCTGGCCGCCCAGTACCATGTCGCCCTCGCCCATGCTGCCGGACACATCCATCGCCAGCATCATCTGCCGCCCCTGCTGCGGCGGGGTGATGGCTTCGCCCAGCTGCTGCGGTCGTGCCAGCGCGATGCACAGTGCACACCAGCCCAGCCACAGCAGCAGCGTGCGCAGCCACGACGCGTCAACACGGCCGCCACCAGACAGGGCTTCGAGCTCGGCGGCAGCATAGGGCACACGCAGTGCGGCGCCGGGTTCTGCACGGCGCTTCCACCAGCGCATGAGCAGCGGCATCGGGAGGGCCAGCAGGGCCAGCGGCCACGCCAGCTGCAGGTCCGGCCATGGCCAGTAACTTGCCAGCAGGTTCATCGGCGCCGCTCCAGCAGCATCGCCAGATAGCGTTCGCGGGCCCAGCTGCGCACAGCGGCCACGTCGTTGCTGTCGACGCGCGGGCGATAGGCGCCTTCGGCCAACAAGCTGCGGCGCGCATCGGGCAACGTGCCCTGCGGGTCCAGGCGTTGCCACCAGGCGTCATCGCGCAGTGATTCGCTGCCCGGCTTCGCATGGCGTGCGGCACGGCGCAGCAGTCCCGCGATGGCCGCCAGTTCGGCTGTAGCGTCGGGGGCGATTGCCAGTTCCTGATCGAACAGCTGCAACCAGCGCTGGCGGCGGCGGCGACGTCGCCACATCACTACGGCGATCACCAGCAGCAACAGCACGACCACCGCGCCGATCATCAGGTAACCAGGGGCTGGCGGCCACCATGACGGTGCTGGCGGCAGCTGCACATCGCGCAACGGCAGCGCGGCGCTCATGCCGGCACCTCGGTCGGCGACGGCGCCAGCCAGGCGTCGCTGGGCGCATCGGTAGACAGCACCTGTACGTCGACACGGCGTGCGCCGAGCTGGCGCCGCAGTTCCTGCAGCGGTTGGACGAAGTGTGCCTGCCAATGGGCCTGCACTTCACTGCGACGCAGGTCGAGGCCGATGCGCTGCTGTGCGGTCTGGAACTGCAACGCCGCCGAGGGGGGGTGCAGTTCCAGTGGATCGACCAGCAGCACCAGGCTGAGGTCGTGATGCTGGGCCAGCGCGCTCCAGCGCGCCGGTGGAATGCGGATGGCCTGCTGCGGATCGGCCAGCACCAGCATGCGTGCCCCCGGGCGCAGCACGCGACCGGCATGGTCCAGCGCGCGCTCCAGGCCCAGATCGTCGGCTGGCGGCTGTGCGTACCAGCGGGTCAGCGCGTCGAGCACGCGCAGCACGCCGCGTGGCCCACCTGCCGGAGCGATCGGCGCTTCGCGGTCGCTGCCACGCAATGCGCCCACGCGGTCGCCACGGCGCTGCGCCGACCACGCGGCAACAGCACCGGCGCGTGCGGCCTGCACCGATTTGAAGCGCACGCGGGTGCCGAAGTACAGCCCCGGCGAGGTATCGGCCACGATCAGGCTGACCCGTTCGCGTTCGGCCTGGAACAGTTTGGTATGGGCGCGACCGGTGCGCGCCGTCACACGCCAATCGATGTGGCGCGCGTCGTCGCCGGCCACGTATTCGCGCGACTCGGCGTACTCCATGCCGCGGCCGCGCAGCGGGGACGGTGCCTGGCCCGCGTTGCCGGTGCGGCCACGGCGCGGCGGCGGCGGACGCTGTGCCAGCCGGCGCAGCGCGACCAGTTCGGCCAGCTGCGGACGCAGCCCGTCACCTTCGAGCGCGGACGGTGCCTGTTCCAGGGATGGATCGGTCATGCGCAGGCTCAGGGTGCCGGCACCCGGGCCAGCAGCTCCTGCACCAGGCGCTCGCCGTCCCAGCCTTCGGCGGTGGCTTCATAGCTGGGCAGCACGCGATGGCGCAGCACGTCGGCGGCGACCGCGCGCACGTCGTCGGGCGTGACGAAGTCACGGCCAGCCAACCACGCCCGCGCGCGGGCGCAGCGTTCCAGTGCGATGGAACCGCGCGGGCTTGCCCCCCATGCGATGCGGCGGCCGAGGCCGGCGTCGTAGCGCGATGGATCACGCGAGGCCAGCACCAGTTCGATCAGGTAGCGCTCCAGTGCCGGTGCCATGTGCAGGTCCAGCACTTCGCGGCGGGCGTCGAAGACGTCCTGCATCGGCATCTTGTCCGGCGCCGGCGCGGCCTCACCCAATGCGCCACGGGCACGCTCACGGGCCAGCCGCAGGATCTCCGATTCGGCGGCCTGGTCCGGGTAACCGATGCGCACATGCATCAGGAAGCGGTCCAGCTGCGCTTCCGGCAGCGGGAAGGTGCCTTCCTGCTCGATCGGATTCTGCGTGGCCATCACCAGGAACAGCGGCGGCAGCGCATAGGTATGGCGGCCAACCGTGACCTGGCGCTCGCCCATGGCTTCCAGCAGCGCCGACTGCACCTTGGCCGGCGCACGGTTGATCTCGTCGGCCAGCAGGATCGGGTGGAAGATCGGGCCAGGCACGAACTCGAAGCGGCCCTCCTGAGGGCGCCAGATCTCGGTGCCGGTGAGGTCGGCCGGCAGCAGGTCGGGGGTGAACTGCACGCGGGCAAAGTCTGCTTCCAGGCGCGAGGCCAGTGCACGGATCGCCGTGGTCTTGGCCAGGCCCGGCGCGCCCTCCACCAGCAGGTGGCCGTCGGCCAGCAACGCGATCAGCAGGCGTTCGACCAGGGCCGCCTGGCCGACGATCTCGGTCGACAACGCATCGCGCAGCTGGGTGAATGCCGCATGCAGGCGGGAGGTTGCCGGCGCGGGCGGCGGCGAGACAGTTTCGGGCATCGGCGGTGGCAGGTTCATGGGGGCCTTTGACCGGCGCAGGACGGCACGGGTTCCCGACATCATCGCAGGGTGCCTTGCGATTGGCATCAAGAACGGCTGAACAGCGCATCCGCGCATGGCGTGGATCTACCGGCGGAAACGAGGAAGGGCCGCACAGGGCGGCCCTTCTTCGAAAACTTCGGAGCGGTGGCTCAGTTCTGCTTGGCCACGCGCAGCACCTTCGGGGTGACGAACACCAGCAGTTCGGCCTTGTCCTTGTTGCGGCCGCGCTTCTTGAACAGGTTGCCCAGGAACGGCACGTCGCCCAGGAACGGCACCTTGCTGATGCTGTTGCGATCGGTGAACTCGTAGACACCACCGATCACCACGGTCTGCCCGTCCTCGACCAGCACCGCGGTATTGACTTCGCGGCGGTTGATCGACGGCACGGTGCCGTAGCCCTCCAGCTGGATCAGCTGGTCGACTTCGTCCTTCTTCACCTGCATGTTGAGGAACACGCGGTTGTCGTTGGTGATGGTCGGAGTGACCTTCAGCTCCAGCACCACTTCCTTGAACTGCACGTTCGGCGTCGCCACGCCGCCAGCGGTACCACCGCTGATGGTGACGTAACCGATCTCCTTGCCCTGCTTGATCATCGCTTCGCGCTGGTTGGTGGTGACCACGCGCGGGTTGGAGATCACCTCGCCTCGCGATTCCTGCTGCATGGCCGACAGTTCCACGTCCAGCAGGTAGCCGGCATTGAGGATCGACAGTGCCAGCGAACCCGGGTTGCTGGCGGCGGCCACCGGCAGGTTCCAGTTCAGGCCACGGGTGATCGCCGAGCCGGACTTCACCGGCGGCGGGCCGACCCGGCCACCGGCTTCCCAGTCACGCTCGGCCTTGGCGTTGGCCAGGTCTGTTGCGACCTGCGACTTGCGGGTCTCGGCATTGGCATCCAGGCTGCCGCTGAAGTACACGTTGTCACGGCTGCCGCTGACACCGAACTTCGCGCCCAGTTCGCGGGCGAAGGTATCGGTGGCGATGACGATGCGGCTTTCGATCAGCACCTGGTCGACCGGGCGGTCGATCACGTTGATCAGTTCGCGCATGCGCGCGATCTTCTTCGGGATGTCGCTGATCATCAGCGTGTTGGTGCGCTCGTCGGCCACGATGCGGCCGCGCGAGGACAGGAAGCCACTGTCTTCCTGCGACGAGCTGCCCGAACCACCACCGCTGCCACCACCGCCACTGCCACCGATGCCCTTGGCCTCGGTCAGCGCTTTGAAGATCTGCGTGGCGCTGTGGTAGTTGATCTGGATGTAGTCGGTCTGCAGGTCTTCGCGGTTCTCGATGGCGATGCGCGCGTCTTCCTTCTCCTGCTCGAACTTGGCCAGTTCAGCCTGCGGCGCCACCCAGATCACACTGCCGTCGCGACGCTTGTCCAGGCCCTTGGCGCGCAGCACGATGTCCAGCGCCTGGTCCCACGGCACATTGACCAGGCGCAGGGTCACATTGCCCTGCACCGAGTCGGACGCAACCACGTTCAGGTTGGACTCCTCGGCGATCAACTGCAGCACGGTGCGCACCGGCACGTCCTGGAAGTTGAAGGTCACCGGCTTGCCGGTGAAGCCGCGCTGGCCGACGGCCTTGGCCGCCTGGGTGACGCTGCCGGCGGTGACCGCGCCGACGGCGGCCGGGGCCTGCCGCGGGCTGATCTCGACCACGTACTCGTTGCCGCTCTGGTAGGCCAGCGACTCCACTGCACCGCCGGTACTCAGCACCAGCTGGGTGCCGACACCGGACGGCTTGGCGTCGATGCGCTGTACCGGCGTGGCGAAGTCGGTGACGTTCATCGGCTTCTGCAGGTTGGCCGGCAGTCGGGCATTGCCGACGTCGACCACCACGCTGTTGCCCTGCGTGCGCAGGTCAGGGATCGCGCCCTGCCCGTCGAACTGCACGATCAGGCGCCCGGCGCCGTCATCGCCACGCTTGAAATCGATCTTGGCCACCGACAGGCCTGCCGGCGCAGCGGCCGGTGCCACGGTGGCGCCCACCGGTTTTTCCGCCGGTGCGGCAGCCAGCGCCGGAGCGCAGGCCAGCATCAGCGCGACTCCCAGCGCGCTGACACGGTTCAAGGTAGAGCGCCGGATGGGACGCAGCCCCTTGGCTTGGTGAAAGGTCATCGTGCTATCCCCAGTAAACGATCATTGATCTTCAAGCGAGAGCGTTGCCGGCCGTTCCAGCCAGCCACCCGCGCCATCCGGCACCAGTTCGATCAGCTCCACGCGGTCTTCGAAGACCGCCGTGACCCGCCCGTCGCTCTGCCCCAGGTAACCGCCCGGGCGAACCCGGTAGGTGACCTTGTCCGGCCCCATCACCAGCGCCACGGTGCCTGCACCGGTACCGATGGTGCCGACCATGTCCAGCGCATCCAGCGGGAAGCCTTCCAACGGCTCCTTGCGCCGGTTCGGGTCCGGTCGCAATCCGCCGTTCCCCTGCTGCGGATTGGTCCAGGCATCGGTGAACGGATCGCGCATGCCCTGCGCGGAGTATTCAAAGGTCTCGAACTGCTGCATCACCGGCAGCGGCTCCAGCGGTTGCGCCGGTCGCGCGCGCTCGCCTTCCACCCACTTCTCAAGGTTCGGTGCGTCGCCGGGCGTGCTGGTCACGCCACGGCCGCAACCGGCCAGCAGCAGTACAGCCAGCACCATCGCACCACGTACGGTCTGCGCGCGCATCACTTCTTGCCCTCCTTGCCAGCGTCGGCCGCCTGCTGCGCCTGCACTTCGGTCTCGTCCAGGTAACGGTAGGTCTTGACCGTACCGGACAGTTCCAGTGCACCGCTGCGGACGTTGCCGCCGGTCTTTTCCTTGGGCTTGAGGTTGATGTCATGCATGGTCAGGATCACCACCCGCGGCAACGAGGCCACGCCACTGACGAATGCGCCGAACTGGTGGTAACTGCCCACCATGCGCAGCTTGATCGGCTTCTCGGCGTAGAACTCCTTGACCTGCTCCTGCTCCGGCTCGAACAGCTCGTTGGTCAGGCCGCTGGACAGCGCGGTCTGCGAGATGTCGATGATCAGGTCGGGCATTTCGGTCTTGCTCGGCAGCTGCCGCAGCATCTGCTGCAGCACCTGCTCCATCTGCGCCAGCTGCTGCTTCAGCGGCCCCAGGTTCACCGCGCGTTCCTGCTGCTTGGTGAACTCGGCGCGCAGCTCGACTTCCTTCGATTCCAGACCGGCCAGTTCCTCGCGCTTGCCGCTGATCAGCAGCATCCACGCCACGAACATGATGACCAGCGCCAGCAACGAGCAGAAGACGATCTTGGCCTTCTGCGGCCAGTTGCCGATGTCGTTGAAATCCAGGTTCTTGATATCGATCTTCTGGCTCATGCGCGGTTCCCCTGCAGCAGCGCATTGAAGGCCTGCGGCGGCTGCGCCAGGCGGCTGCCCTCAGGCTTCGGGGCAGGTGCCGGGGCCGGCGCGGCGGCCGGAGCGGCCGGTTGGTTCGGCTTGGCCGGAGTGGCCGGCGGTGCAGCGGCCGGTGCAGCGGGAGCCGCTG
>NZ_KV791444.1:0-21530 GCF_001807895.1 Stenotrophomonas sp. HMSC10F07 | reverse complement strand
CCTGCGCGGCGGCTGAGCCTGCCGATGACGCGCCGGGCCTTTCGACCCGGCGCGACCGCCCGTTCAGAACCCGGTGCTGTAGCGCAGCGCCGCCTGGCGCGCGCCTTCGCCGCCGACGCGCTGGTCGAAGCCCAGGCTCAGGCGGCCGTTGCGGCCCCACCACGACTCCAGCGCCACGCCGAACAGCGCACTGCCGCGCGGCGCGTTCCAGCCCGCCAGTGGCGCCCATGCATCAACGCCGACGAAACTGGCCTGCCATTCCGCATCGGCACCATCGAGCCGCTGCTGCCATTCGGCATGCCCGCGCAGGGTCCAGCGCCCCCAGCCACGTTCGCCGCGGATACCGGCCAGCATTTGGCTGCGCTGTACGCGGTTGGCATCGCCACGCAGGCCGAAGCCGAACCCGCCCAGTTCGTTGAAGGCATCGGTATCCACGCGCGTGCTGCTGGCGCCCACGTAGGGTGTGAACGACGCACCCGCGCGGCCGAAACGATAGCCGCCTTCGACACTGGCACTGCTGAAACGTCCGCCGTAACGTGCAGAGACACCGTAGGCGCCGGCGCCCAGCAGCAACTGGCGATCCAGCGCCCGGGTGAACTGGCCGCTGCCGACCTGCGCCAGCGCATAGCCCCGGCCCAGGTTCCAGCCGGCATACAGCTGCGCCTGCGCCTGGCGATCACGCCCACGATCACCACCGACGCTGCTGCCACCATTGCTGCGGGTTTCGCCAAAGGCCACGCCCATCAGCCCATTGCTGCCCAGTGGCAGGTCCTGGCCGGCCATCCAACCGCGGCTGTCGGCGGCATTGCCGGCGAAACTGCCCTGCCCGGCTTCGCCGAGCGCGCTCTGCCAGGCCCCGCGCAGGCGCGGCGCCGCCTGCACGCGATCAAAGCGCTCGGCGATCGCGCGGCGTGACATGTCGATGCTGTCGAAGGTGGCCGACTCGGCCCGCGCATGCGCCTGTCCGGACAGGCTCTGCAAACTGGCCTCGAGGCCTTTGCTGCCACCGCCGGTCCACTGCAGCGCACCGGCGGCCGTACCGAAGGCCGAGCCCTGCAGCGTCGTATCGCCATCAAGTGCGCTGAACGCACTGTCCACGCGTTGCGCAGCCGACTGCGCCGAGGCCGTGAGCCCGGTCGCGGCCGCCGTGACGCTGACCTGGGTCAGGTTCAACCAAGCGTTGTTGCTGTCATAGCCATAGCTGCTCTGCAGCAGCGACAGGCCCTGCAGGCCGCTGGAGGTGGCCGGGCTGCTGAAGGTGCCGCTGAGGCCGGCGGCGGCGTGGATCAGGTCCTGGCGGCTGCCGTTCTGCGGCACATAGCCGGAGACGAAGCCGTGCACGCGCACGCCCCCGTTGATCGTGGCGTTGCCGGTGACCTGCAGCGCATTGGCACCGAGCGCGATCATCAGCTGCGCGCCGGCCTGCTGGGTGTAGTTGCCCTCGATGGTGCCGGTGGTGTTGCCGGTGGTCAGGAACACGCTGCTGCCGTTGACCACATTGCCGATCACGCGCGGCGTACCGCCATTGAACTGCAGGCCGGTTGAATCCGGATCGGGCTGCGCCAGGATCGTCACGTTGGAGCGGATCACGCTGCCGTTCTGCAGTGACAGGATGCCGCGCTCGATGCGGGTGGCACCGCTGTAGCTGTTGTTGCCCCCCAGCACCAGGGTTCCCCCGCCCTGCTTGACCAGGCCACCGCTGCCGACGATGTCATTGCTCCACAGCGAGCCACTCGATGGCGCATCGACATTGGCCACCACATCGCCCCAGTCGAAGCGCCCCGGCCCCTTGATCGCCCGCGAGATGTCGAGCAGGCCGTAGCCGAACACCGCATCCACGCCGGGCGCACCGATATCCTTGGCGGTGCCCAGCAGGGTCTGCCGCACCAGGTTGTTGTCGAAGTACGGGTAGCGCTGCCAGACCAGGGCGGCGGCGCCGGAAATCAGCGGGGCGGCGAAGGACGTGCCGTAGTTCCAGTAATAGCTGCCGCCGTTGGCATCGGGATAGACCGCGCTGCCCGGCGCCGCCAGGCAGTAGCGCGCAGCCTGGCCGCAGGCATTGGCGTAGCTGGCCAGCGTGCCCGGTGCATACGGATCCACCGCAGTGGCCACCAGCCAGCCGCGCTCCAGGTCGGCCGCCGGCAGCGAGCCGGCAACGCCCAGCTGGCTGGGCAGCGCGGCCAGGCTGCTCGGCTCAGGGCGCGCATCGTTGCCGGCCGCGAACACCACCAGGCCGCCATGGTTGATGACAAACGGCCGGTACTCGGCCGCCACCTGCGCGGTGGTCGGCAGGTCGGTCCAGTACAGGCCGCCCCACGAATTGTTCATCACCTTCACGTTGTAGCTGATCAGGTCCTGGTGGACCTGCGCCACGCCCAATGGGCCGCTGAAGGAATTGCCCTTGCCGCTGCCGTCATCGACGGGCGGCTTGTCGGCGATGATCCGCGCCGAAACGATCTGTGCGCCGGGGGCGATGCCGCCCGGCCAGGATCCCACCGAAGCACCCGCGGCAAGGCTGGCCACCGCCGTGCCGTGGCCCACCACGTCGTCCACCTGCAGGTTGTTGCGGGCGGGGTCGATGTAGTTGAGGTTGGCGACCACGCGCCCGTTCAGCGCCACTGCGTTGCGCTGCACGCCCGAATCGACGATGCCGATGCGCACCCCCTGCCCGGTCAGGCCGGCGGCCTGTGCGGCACGCGCATTGGTCACGGACAGGTGCGCGTCGAAGGCCGGCTCCTGCGGCTTGGCCGGAGGCGGTGTGGTCGGCGGGGGCGTGGTCGGGGGCGTCGGGGTGGTCGGGGGTGGATCGATGCGGACATTGCCGCCGCCTCCGCCGCCGCCACATGCCGTCAATGCCATCGCCAGCGCCGACGCCAGCGCCGACCTCACCATCATCGTGCGTTCCATCGATTCCTTCCCATGAACGTTGGCCTGCCTACATCCCGGCAGGCGTGCGGTGCCGCCCAGCGGCGGCCCTCCCCGACCCTCTATACTTGGGTCGACCCCCACGCAGTCTGCCGGGAAATCGCGGCGCTTCCAACGTCCTCGGTCTCCTTTCCGAACATTGCTTACGCATCAACGAGATTGCCATGTCCAACATCGTCATCGCCGCCGCCAAGCGCACCGCCATCGGCTCCTTCCTCGGCCAGTTCAACGGCGTGCCGACCCCGACCCTCGGCGCGGCCGCCATCGCGGCCGCCCTGGAACAGTCGGGCGTGCCGGCCAGCGACGTCTCTGAAGTCCTCATGGGCTGCGTGCTGCCGGCCAACCTCGGCCAGGCGCCCGCCCGCCAGGCGGCGATCGCCGCCGGCATTCCGCTGTCGACCGGTGCCACCACCCTCAACAAAGTGTGCGGCTCCGGCATGAAGACCATCATGCTCGGCCATGACCTGATCAAGGCCGGTTCGGCCAGCATCGTGGTTGCCGGTGGCATGGAATCGATGTCCAACGCCCCGCACCTGCTGCCCAACTCGCGTACGGGCAACCGCTTCGGCAACTTCCAGGCGATCGACCACATGGCCCACGACGGTCTGGTCAACGCCTACGACGGCAAGGCCATGGGTGAATTTGCCGAATGCGCCGTGGACAAGTACCAGTTCAGCCGCGAGGAACAGGACGCCTACGCGATCGAATCGGTCAAGCGCGCACAGGCCGCACAGGCCAATGGGGCATTCGCCGACGAGATCGTCGCGGTGAAGGTGGCCACCCGCAAGGGTGAGGTCGAGGTCGCCACCGACGAGCAACCCGGCCGCTCCGACATCGCCAAGATCCCGACCCTGCGCCCGGCCTTCAAGAAGGACGGCAGCGTCACCGCCGCCAGCTCCTCCAGCATCTCCGACGGCGCCGCTGCGGTGGTCCTGCTGACCGAGGAAGACGCCAACGCACGTGGCATTACCCCGCTGGCGCGCATCGTCGGCCACGCCACCCATTCGCAGGAACCGGAATGGTTCACCACCGCCCCGATCGGCGCGATCCACACACTGCTGGCCAAGACCGGATGGTCGCTGGACCAGATCGACCTGTTCGAAATCAATGAGGCCTTCGCCGTGGTGGCGATGGCACCGATGCGTGAACTGGGCATCCCGCACGACAAGCTCAACGTGAATGGCGGGGCCTGCGCACTGGGCCATCCCATCGGTGCCTCCGGTGCACGCCTGGTGGTGACCTTGGTCAACGCCCTGCGCACGCGCGGTGGCAAGCGCGGCATTGCCACCCTGTGCATCGGTGGTGGTGAAGCAACAGCCATCGCCATCGAATTGATTTAAAAAGATTTAACGACGATTTCGCAAAAATGAATGCGGGATCGCTTGACACCCAATCTTGGCTTGTCATCATGTTGTCGGCGCGCAGCATGCGCGTTGCCTAATTCTAACGACGAGGATTTACACAATGAGCATCAACAAGCTGCTGGTCGCGATGTCCCTGGCTCTGGCCCTGGCCGCCTGCTCGAAGCAGGAAGCTGCCCAGGACGCCGCTGCTTCGGCCAACGAAGCCGCCACCGAAGCCCAGGCTGCTGCCGACCAGGCCGCCGCTGCCGGCGCCCAGACCGCCGACGCTGCCCAGCAGGCTGCCAACACCGCCGCCACCGCTGCTGACGCTGCGACCGACGCTGCTGCCAGCACCGCTGCTGCCGCGACCGACGCTGCTGCTGGCGAAGCCAAGGACGCTGCCAAGGCTGCCGAAGCTACCGCTGAGCAGGCCAAGGACGCTGCTGAAGAAGCCAAGAAGTAATAACTTCTTTCTTCAGGCTGTTCTGGAAAAGCCGCTGGTTCGCCAGCGGCTTTTTCTTTGGCCTGCTGCCTGCGCGCACCTCGGATCGCGACCCCGTCTTCACAACGGCATGAATAGGCTGGCGTCCCCATCCATTGCAGTACCGGAGACCGCCATGAAGATTCGCCCGATCACCACCACGCTGCTGGCCGCCTCCCTGCTGCTGGCCCTGGCCGCCTGCAAGGGTCCGGAAGCCGAACAGGCCAAGCAGGACGCGCAGCAGGCCGCCGACAGCGCCGGCGCTGCCGCCCGTGACGCCGTGGACAGGGCCGCCGAAGCCACCCGCAACGCTGCCGACAAGACTGCTGCCGCTTCCGAGCAGGCCGCCGCCGATACCCAGCAGGCACTGGACAAGGCCGCAGACGCCACCGCAAACGCCGCAGACAAGGCCAAGGTTGCGGCCACCGACGCCGCTGCACATGCCAGCGACGCCACTGCGGACGCCGCACAGAAGGTTGCTGACAAGGCCCGTGATGTCGCCAATGACGCCAAGGCCAACGCCGCCAAGGAAGAAGCCAAGCACTAAGGCCTACCGGCAGCCGGGCATCGTCTCGGCGCTACAGGAAAAGCCGCGGCACTGCCGCGGCTTTTCTGCTTTTCGCTCTCTGCTCTTTCTGTTGATTCCGTGCTGGACGCGTACGGAAAGTGTCCAAGGCCGCGCGGGTAGGTTGCGCAGGGGCGTAAGCGCCATGGATGGCGCGCCCGAGCCTACAAGGACGTATTCACGGCGCCCCATGCGCGACCTACCCGCGCGGCCCACCCATCAGTATCAGCGGCCACCACGAGGGGCTTCGCCGTTGGCCGCCCTACGGCAGCGCGCGCGCCAGCATTGCCGACAGATCCACACCCGCCGGCAGCGTCCCGAACACCAGCCCATGCTGCCCTTCCAGCCGGCTGCACACGAACGCTTCAGCCATTGGACTGCCTGCCCGCAACATCAACGCTGCCTGCAACAGCAGCGCAGTGCGCTCGCAGAACAGCCTCGCCTGCGACTCATCCGGTGCCGGCGCCGCTGCCCAACGCTGCAGCGCCGCCGCGTAGCGCGCATCATGATCGGCCACCGCTGCCAGCTCGGCGCGCAGCGCCGCCAGTGCCTCCGGTTCACGTGCCAGCGCGCGCAGTACGTCCAGGCACTGGATGTTGCCACTGCCTTCCCAGATCGAATTCAACGGCGCCTGCCGGTACAGCCGCGGCAGCATCGATTCCTCCACATAGCCTGCGCCGCCGAGGCATTCCTGCGCTTCGTTGACGAAGGCCGGCGCGCGCTTGCACAGCCAGTACTTGCCCAGCGCCGTTCCCACCCGTGCCAGCGCAGCCTCGTTGGCATCCACGGCGGCGCGATCCACCGCGCGTGCGATGCGCATCGAAAGTACCGTGGCCGCTTCCGATTCCAGTGCCAGGTCGGCCAGCACATTGGTCATCAACGGGTGCTCGACCAGCAGCTTGCCGAAGATGCGGCGATGGCGTGCGTGGTGCAACGCCTGCGCCAACGCCATGCGCATTTCCGCCGCTGCGCCCAGCATGCAATCCAGGCGGGTCATCATCACCATGCCGATGATGGTGGCCACGCCACGCCCCTCCTCGCCCACCCGCCATGCCTGCGCGCCGCAGAACTCGACTTCGCTGGAGGCATTGGCCCAGTCGCCGAGCTTGTCCTTCAACCGCATCAACCGGAATGCGTTGCGGTCACCGTCGGCCAGCCGGCGCGGCATCAGCAGGCAGGTCAGTCCTCCCGGCGCCTGCGCCAGCACCAGGAAGCCATCGCACATCGGTGCGGAAAAGAACCACTTGTGGCCGACAAGGCGATAGCGCTCACCATCGATCGGTTCGGCGCGCGTACTGTTGGAGCGCACATCCGAGCCGCCCTGCTTCTCGGTCATGCCCATGCCCAGGGTGATGCCGGCCTTGTCAGCCACCGGCACGTCGCGCGCGTCATAGACCGGCGCTGCGGCCTTGCGTGCCCACTCGGCCAGATGCGGCTGCGCGTGCAGCACCGCTACTGCTGCATGGGTCATCGTCAACGGGCAACTGGTGCCGGCCTCGGCCTGGTGGTGCAGGTAGCTCAACACCGCACGCGCGACATGCGCGCCGGGTTGCGGTTCATGCCAGGACAAGCCGGCGACACCGTGCGATTTCGCCGTCTCCATCAACTGGTGATAGGCCGGGTGGAACTCCACCGTATCGATGCGATGACCCTGCGCATCATGCGTGCGCAGGCGTGGGCGATCGCGGTTGGCATCGAAGCCGAGCCGGTACAGCTCGTCGCCGGCCAGCGCGCCATAGACCGCCAGGCGTGGCGCGAAGCTGCCAGCGCCTTCGCGTTGCACGGCTTCCATCAGCGCCACGTCGTCAGTCCACAACTGGCGCCCCGCGAACGGTGGCGGCTGGTTCAACACCACATGGGTTTCGTAGGGCGCGTCGCTGCTGAAGCTTGGTCCACTCATCCGGTCCATCCTGGCGGCAAGAGGTATGCGGTCCGATTGTGCCGCATGACTTGCCAAGCCCGTGTTCAGGCCGGTTCTCACCGTCTGCACGAGCAGCAGGCCACAGTGATCGCATGGCAGCCAACGACGATCTGGTGGTGCTGCGCCCGGAAGGGCTGTACTGCGCCGCCGGCGATTTCCACATTGATCCCTGGCGACCGGTAGCGCGCGCGGTCATCACGCATGGCCACGGGGATCACGCCCGCCCGGGCATGGGCGAGTACCACTGCAGCGAAGGCAGCCTGCCGATCCTGCGCTGGCGCCTGGGCGATGTTCCGGTGCAGGCGCACGTCGAGGGCGTGCCGTTCCGCCTGGGCCGGGTACAGGTATCGCTGCATCCAGCCGGTCACGTCCTGGGATCTTCGCAGGTGCGCATCGACGACGGGCGGCAGGTCTGGGTCGCCTCCGGCGACTACAAGCGGCAGCCTGACCCAACCTGTGCGCCGTTCGAAGTGGTGCCCTGCGATACCTTCATCACCGAAGCCACCTTCGCCCTGCCGATCTACCGCTGGCCGGACACTTCGGCCGTCGCCGCCGAAATCGTGGCGTGGCGCCGCGAATGCGAACAACGCGGCGAGGCTGCGATCCTGCTGTGCTATGCGCTGGGCAAGGCACAGCGGGTGCTGGCAGAGCTGCGGCCACTGGACGATCGGCCGGCCTGGCTGCATGGCGCCATCGCCAATGGCGTGGCGGTGTACCGGCAGGCCGGCGTACCGATGCTGGAGACGCTCACCGTGGCCGAACAGGGCCGCCAGCCCGATGCCGCCGGCCAGTTGATCCTGGCCCCGCCCTCGGCTGCGGGCACGCCCTGGATGCGCCGCTTCGGCCGTCACCAGCTGGGCTTCGCCTCGGGCTGGATGCAACTGCGCGGCAACCGTCGCCGCCGCAACGTCGATCGAGGCTTCGTCATTTCCGACCACGCCGATTGGCCAGCACTGCTGCAGACGATCCAACAGACCGGCGCGCAGCGGGTGATCGCCACCCATGGCAATACCGATGCGTTGATTCCGTTCCTGCGCGAGCGCGGCGTGGCTGCCGAAGCCTTCCGTACCGATTTCGGGAGCGAGGAATGAAGTCCTTCGCAGCGCTCTACCAACGCCTGGACCGCAGCACTGCCACGCTGGACAAGCGCGCAGCGCTGGTCGACTACTTCCGCCAGGCAGGCGCACACGATGCGGCGTGGGCGCTGTACCTGCTCAGTGGTGGCAAGGTGGGCGGCGCGCGCAGGAAGATCGCCGCCAGTGGCGAACTGCGCGCGTGGATCGCCGAGCAATCAGGGTTGCCACCGTGGCTGGTGGAAGACAGCTATGCGCAGGTGGGTGACCTGGCCGAAACACTGACCCTGCTGTTGGACGACCCACCACACCCCTCGCCTGACCGGCCCCTGGCCGAATGGATCGAACAGCACCTGCTGGCGGTCGCCAACCAACCCGAGGCGGTGCGTCGCGCGGCGATCGTCGCCGGCTGGCAGCAACTGTGCAGCGGCGAACGCCTGGTATTCAACAAGCTGCTGACCGGCGCCCTGCGCGTTGGCGTGTCGCAGCGACTGGTGCAGCAGGCGCTGGCCGAGTGGTCCGGCCTGGACATCGCACGCATCGCCCAGCGCATGCTGGGCGAGTGGGTGCCCTCGCCCGGCGTTCTGGCCCAGCTGCTGTCGCCGGATGAATTGCCGCTGGACCGGCAGCAGCCCTATCCGTTCTTCCTGGCCTCGCCACTGGAGGGATCCCCTGCCGAACGACTCGGCCCGATCGATGACTGGCTGCTGGAATGGAAGTGGGATGGCATCCGCCTGCAGCTGCTGCGCCGGCGCGGCGAAGTCGCCTTGTGGTCACGCGGCGAAGAGCGGCTGGATGGCCGCTTCCCCGAGATCGAACAGGCAGCGATGGCGCTTCCCGATGGCTGCGTGCTGGACGGCGAGCTGCTGGCCTGGGACGAAGCCGCGGACCTGCCGCGTGCCTTCACTGCGCTGCAGACGCGCATCCAGCGCCGAAAACCCGGTGCGGCCACCCTGCGCAACACGCCGGTGCGGGTGCTCGCCTATGACCTGCTTGAACTCGATGGCGTAGACCTGCGCGAACGTCCGCTGCAGCAGCGGCGCGCGCGTCTCGCCGAGGTCGTCGGTGCACTGAGCGATGCACGGATCCAGCTCTCACCGGGCGTTGACGCCGACAACTGGCTCCAGGCGGCGGCAATGCGCGACGTGGCACGCGAACGGGGCGTGGAAGGACTGATGCTGAAACGGCATGCCTCGCCCTACCAGGCCGGACGCCGCCGCGGTGACTGGTGGAAATGGAAGGTCGATCCGCTCACCATCGATGCGGTGCTCCTGTACGCGCAGGCCGGCCATGGGCGGCGCAGCACGCTGTACACCGACTACACCTTCGGCGTCTGGGACGGCGACACGCTGGTACCGGTCGCCAAGGCCTATTCGGGCCTGGATGACAAGGAAATCCTCGCGCTTGATCGCTGGATCCGCGCCAACACCCGCGAGCGCTTCGGCCCAGTGCGCAGCGTTCGCACCGAACACGTCTTCGAGCTGGGCTTCGAGGCGGTCAACCGCAGCAGCCGGCACAAGTCGGGCATCGCCGTGCGTTTTCCGCGCATCCTGCGCTGGCGCCACGACAAGCCCGCCAGCGAAGCCGATCAGTTGGCCACGCTGCAGGCGTTGGCACGATGAACCGCAGCCAGGCACTGCGCCGGCTGGAAGACTGGTTCGCGTCCAGAGGCTGGCGCTCACTGCCGTTCCAGCGCGCGATGTGGCGTCACTATCTCGCCGGCGAATCCGGGCTGCTGCATACACCCACAGGCAGCGGCAAGACACTGGCGATGTTCGGCGGGCCACTGCTGCAGGCCATGATCGACCCGCCACCCTCCCCCCGCCGCGCCAGCGCGGTCCGCCCGCTGCAGGTGCTGTGGGTGACCCCCTTGCGCGCGTTGGCCAGCGACACCGCGCGCGCGCTGCAGACCGTGGTCGATGGGCTGGGGCTGGGTTGGCGTGTCGGCCTGCGCAGTGGTGACGCCAGCAACCGCGAGCGGCGCCAGGCGCGCGAGGGCCGCATCGACGTACTGGTGACCACGCCGGAATCACTGGCGCTGCTGCTGAGCTATCCGGATACGCTGCCGCGCATGCAGCGGCTGCGCTGCATGGTGGTGGACGAATGGCACGAACTGCTGGGCAACAAGCGCGGTGTGCTGCTGCAGTTGAACCTGGCAGTGTTGCGCCAGGCCGCGCCTGCATCGCAGCTGTGGGGACTGTCGGCCACGCTGGGCAATCTGGATGAGGCGCGCGATGTACTGCTGCCCGGGCAACCGGATGCACCGATCGTGCAGGGCGTACGCCCTCGCGCAGTGAGCGTGCGCAGCGTGCTGCCGGACCCTGGCGAACATTTCCCCTGGGCCGGGCATCTGGGCCTGGCGCAGCTGCCACGCGTGCTGGATGCACTGATGCAGGCACGCAGCAGCCTGCTGTTCACCAATACGCGCGCGCAAGCTGAATTGTGGCATCAGGCGCTGGCTGCAGTCTGGCCGGAAGAACCGGACACGCTTGCGCTGCACCACGGCTCGCTGGACCCGGTGCTGCGCCAGCAGGTGGAGGATGGCCTGCGCGCGGGCGCGCTGCGCTGCGTGGTTGCCACCTCCAGCCTCGACCTCGGCGTCGACTTCCCCGAGGTTGAGCAGGTACTGCAGCTGGGCAGCCCGAAGGGCGTGGCGCGACTGCGCCAGCGCGCCGGACGCGCACGGCACCGCCCGGGTGCCAGCGGTTCCATCCTGTGCGTGCCCAGCCATGCGCTGGAACTGGCCGAGTACGCCGCCGTGCGCCGTGCGTTGGCCGGGAACGTGGTCGAAGCGCGCAGGCCGCCGACGCTGCCGCTGGATGTGCTGGCCCAGCATGCGGTCAGCCGCGCCCTGGCGGGCGGCTTCGACAGCGCCGACCTGCTGGCGCAGGTGCGGCGTACCCATGCCTTCGCGTCGCTCGGCGACGACCAGTGGCAGGCCGTGCTCACATTCGTCGTGCAGGGTGGCCAAGCGCTGGCCCAGTACCCCGATTTCCACAAGGTCGTGCGTGATGCCGATGGGTGGTACCGCATGCACGACCGTCGCCAGGCGCTGCGTCATCGGCTGTCGATCGGCACCATCAGCAGCGATGGCAGCGTGCGCGTGCAGTTCCTGCGCGGCGGCAGCCTGGGCGCCGTGGAGGAACAGTTCGCCAGCCGCCTGCGCCGTGGCGACCGCTTCCAGTTCGCCGGGCGCCTGCTGGAGCTGGTGCAGCTGCGCGACATGACTGCCTTCGTCCGGTTGGCACGAGGACGCGGTGAGGGGATCGTGCCGCGCTGGCAGGGCGGCCAGTTGCCGCTGTCGATGCCGCTGGGCCGCGAGCTGGAGTGGGTACTGTCCGGTGCTGACGACAGCGCCGAGTCACGCTGGCTGTCACCCCTGCTGGCACTGCAGCAGCGGTTGTCGGCGCTTCCCGGCCCAGCCCATCTGCTGGTGGAGGATGTGCGTCGTCGCGAAGGCCAGTTCCTGTTCGTCTATCCCTTTGCCGGCCGCCACGTGCATGAGGCGCTCGCCGCCCTGCTGGCGCTGCGCTGTACCCGCCGGCAGCGCAACAGCATCGGCTATGCGGTGAACGATCACGGCCTGGTGCTGGCACCGGCACAGGCCATCGATCTGGATGCGGCGCAATGGCGGGCGCTGTTCTCCACCGATCAGCTGCTGGATGATCTGCGTGCTGCGGTGAACCTGGGCGAGCTGGCGCGTCGCCAGTTCCGCGGCATCGCACGCGTCGCCGGCCTGCTGGTCCCCAGCCTGCCCGGTGGCATGCCACGGGCACTGCGCCAGCTGCAGGCATCCGCGGGACTGCTCTACGACGTACTGCGCGAGCACGACCCGGATCACCTGCTGCTGGCGCTGGCGGAACAGGAAGTGCTGAATGACAGCCTCGACATGCCAGGGCTGCAACAGGTACTGGCCAGGATTCGGATGCAGACCCTCTCGGTGCAGCGCCCGGCGTCACTCACGCCGTTGGGTTTCCCGCTGTGGGCCGAACGCCTGCGCGGGCAGTTCAGCAACGAAGACTGGCGTACCCGGGTGCAACGCGCGGCCCAGCAGCTGGAGCGTCGGCATGGCCGATGAACTGCCGCTGCTGCGCGCAGGCGAGTCGCTGGTTCTGCTTGGCGCGCGTGCACTGTACTGGCCCGCGCGGCAGGCACTGCTGCTCGCCGACCTGCACCTGGGCAAGGCCGATGTATTCCGCCGCGCAGGCATCGCGCTGCCCAGCGGCGGTACCGGCAAGGACCTGCAACGCCTGCAGGGGCTGCTGGACAGGCATGCCTGCCGCGAGCTGTGGATCCTGGGCGACATCCTGCATGGCCCGGCGCATCGCGCTGCGTGGTACCAGCAATGGTTGGCATGGCGCGAACGCAATGCCGCACTGGACGTGCATGTCCTGCGCGGAAATCATGACCGGCAGCTGCCGCATGCCGAGCTGCAGGTGCAGATACACGACGAGGTACGGTTGCCACCGTTCCTGCTTCGGCATGAGCCGGTGCCCGATGCGGAGCTGCATGTGATCGCCGGGCATCTGCACCCACAGATCGCTTTGCCTGCGTTGCGACGGCGCTTCCCCGCATTCTGGCTGCGTGACAGGATGACGCTCCTGCCGGCCTTCTCCGCGTTCACCGCCGGAATCGTTCCTGTTCCCGCTGCCGGCGAGCAGATGGTCGCCTGCGTGGACAACGGCCTGGTGGTGCTGCCCCTGGCTTGAATCAGGCCGGACGGATATCCAGCTGCGGCATCAGCTGGAACTCAGGCGTGTCCTCTTCCCGGCGCCGCGGCAGGGCCTGGATCGCCGCCAGCATCTCCTGCGCACAGGTGCGGATGCGCGTGTGGTGCTCCGGCGACGCATGACTGATCAGGCTGCCGACATGGAACTCGAACACGTCCTCCAGTACGTCGGGCTGGTCCTCGTGCAGCATCTGCAACAGACCGCGCAGCTTGCAGATTTCCGATTCCAGCTCCTCGACCGCGAACAACATGGCATCCTCCTCTTCGACAACAGGCGGCACATCCGGGCCGCAACAGGCGGCGACGGCAGCGCCTCCCGGGCCACGCGCGATGTTGATCACGGAAAGGAAAACGGGCGACGCGCAATCGCGTGCAACCTACTTCTCGCATATGCGCGGTGAGGCAACCGTTAATTCACGTGACGACGCGTTTCACGCAGTGGCCGTGATCGCGTTGATGCGAGGCACCTGCGCCGCAGTGGCCAGCGCGTCGACGAAAGCCGGATCCAACGCGAGCGAACCGAACCAGCCATGCTGGGTACCGCTGAGCACACGCAGCATGTGACCACGCCCACCCGGCAGGCGCCCCATCGGGCCGAGCAGTACGTCGCGCGCTTTGGCCCAGGCATCGCGATCGGACTGGAACAGCGGCGTCAGCCAACGGCTCCAGCGCTGGTAGACCGCAACGTGCGCCCTGCGCTGCGCCTGGTAGGCCTGCAATGCCGCGGCACCGCCACCATGCGCGCGCAAGGCATCGCGCAGCGCCAGCGCATCGAGCAGCGCCATGTTCACGCCCTGGCCCAGCTGTGGGCTCATCGCATGCGCGGCATCGCCGGCCAGCACCATGCGGCCGTGATACCAGCGCGTCATCACCGCGTCGCGGTAGACGGCCCGTGCCAGCTGGCCGGCGTCACGCAGATGCGCGAAGCGTGCACTGGCCTGCGGCCACAGCGCATGCAGTTCGTCCAGCCAGGGCGTCATGCCGTCGGCCTGCCAACGTTCGAAATCGTCGCGTGGCAGGCTCCAGAAAAAGCTCAGGCGCGGCGTGTCATCACCGGGCCGCGTACCGACCGGCAACAGCCCGATCATCTTGCGTGCGGCCACGTAGCGCTGCCGCAGCTCCTGCAGGTGTGGCCAGTCTTCGGCTGGCAACAGGCACCACAGCGCACCCCACGGATACACGCGATCCAATCCGTTACCGTCTTTGAGCGTGCCGCGCAGCGTCGAGGCCGCACCATCGGCGGCCACCACGAGGTCGAACGCACCGTGCAGGCGCCCTTCGCTGTCACGCAGGCGGCCCTGCTCGGCATCCACTGCAGCGATGCTGACGCCGGCATGCAGCTGGCCCGCACCAGCACGCGCATCATCCAGCAACGAAAACAGGGCGCCGCGCTGCATGCCAAGGCCGTGCAGGCGCGCGTCCAGGCCGGCGTAGCGCATGTCCATCACTGCGCGTTCGCACGGCGTATCGCCGTACAGGCGATGCACCGGCGCGGCATGCGCGCGCACGGCGTCAAGCAGGCCCATCTGCCACAGCACCTGCAGGCCGCTGGGCTGCAGCAGGAAACCGGCGCCAACCGGTCCCGGCGTGGGCACACGTTCGAAGATCTCCACCTCGTGGCCATCACGGGAGAGCAGGATGGACAATGCCTGTCCAGCGGTGCCGTAGCCGATCACGGCGATGCGCAGTCGTTCCTTCATGGGCGCATTGTGCCCGAGCGCAAATCCGGATGCCCAGCGGGGCCTCCGCCCACGGCAGCGCAATTCTTGTCGCAGCGCAAAAAAAACCCCGCCGGAGCGGGGTTTTCAACGCACTGTCGAGCGGATCACTCGGCCGGCGTGATGTTCGAAGCCTGGGCGCCCTTCGGGCCCTGGGTCACGTCATAGGTGACACGCTGGCCTTCCTGCAGGCTGCGGAAGCCCTTGGAGTTGATGGCGGAGAAGTGCGCGAACACGTCGGCGCTGCCATCCTCCGGCGAGATGAAGCCAAATCCCTTGGCGTCGTTGAACCACTTGACGGTACCGTTCGGCATGGTGATGCGAGACCTTATGCAATGAATGGGTGGTGTACGCTGAACCCGCGCACAAGCTGAGTATGCAAAGCTTGCTCGGGGAAGACAATCACCCCCGCGCCAATTCGCCCACCAGTTCCGGAAGTCCGTTGCTGGCCGCCTGCACATTGGCCAGCACTTCGGCCATCGTAATCTCCTCGCCATCACCGCAGCCGGCGGCCCAGTTGGCGATGATCGCCAGGCAGGCATAATCCAGCCCCAGCTCCCGCGCCAGTGCGGCTTCCGGCATGCCGGTCATGCCCACCAGATCGCAACCGTCGCGGCGCATGCGGGCGATTTCGGCGATGGTTTCCAGGCGCGGGCCCTGCGTTGCGCCATAGCAGCCACCGTCATGGACCGTGACACCGGTCACTTTGGCTGCCGCCAGGATCTTGCTGCGCAGCATCGGCGTGTACGGATGGCCGAAATCGACGTGGACGACGTCGGAGCCTTCTTCTTCACAGATCGTGCTGATGCGGCCCCAGGTGTAGTCGATGATCTGGTCCGGGCAGGCGAGCACGCGCGGACCGAAGTTCTCGGTGATGCCACCCACGGTGTTCAATGCCAGCACCCGCTGCGCGCCCAGCTGCTGCAGCGCAGCCAGGTTGGCGCGGTAGTTGATCTTGTGCGGCGGCAGCGAATGCCCCTCGCCATGCCGCGCCAGGAACGCCACGCGATGGCCGAGCAGCGTGCCCACGCGCACCGGGCCCGATGGGCGGCCGAAGCGGGTGTCGACCTCGTGGGTCTGCACGTCGTCAAGCTTGGCCAGGTTGTAGACACCGGTACCGCCGATCACGGCCAGGGCGATCTGTTGCATTGGAAGCACTCCATGAAAAGACGAACGCCGGCACCCGAGGATGCCGGCGATGGAAAAGACGCGCCGCGGGCGGCCGCGCCGTTATTCCTTCATTGCGTAGATGGCCGGCACGCAGCGCAGGGTCTCGTTGACGTCCATGCCGAAGCCGAACACGTAGCGGTCCGGCAGCTCGATGCCCGCGTAGTCGGCGGTCACATCGGGCAGCGCACGGTCGTGCTTCTTCACGGTCATCGCAGCGATGCGCACATCGGTCGCGCCCTGTTCCAGGCACCAGGTGCGAACGCCCTGCAGGGTGTAGCCCTCGTCGAGGATGTCGTCGACCAGCAGCACGCGGCGGCCGAACAGCGAGGTGGCCGGCTTGTGCTTCCAGACCAGGTCGCCGCCGGTGGTTTCACCGCGGTAACGGGTAGCGTGCAGGTAATCGAACTGCACGTCCTGGCCGCGCGCGCCCAGTTCCAGCGCCAGCTGGCCGGCGAACGGCAGCGCACCATGCATGATCGACAGGAACAACGGCACCTCGCCCTCGTAATCGCGCGCGATGGCGTCGGCGATAGCAGCGATGGCCTTGTCGATGGTGGGGCGGTCGACCAGCAGGTCAGCCTGGGCCAGGGCCTGGGAAATGGTGAGGTTGGGCATCAGACGGTTCTTCCAAGGGTTTCAAGCAGACGGGATTGGGTGTCGCCATGGCGGGCATCGGCCAGCAGGCCGTCCCAGCCGAGCGCGCCGCGGCCGAGCAGGCCCAGCAGCGCAGCAGTATTGAGAGAGCGTCCCTGCACCGCATGCAGGGCTTCATCGACCAGTTCCGGATGGCAGACCAGCACCACGTCGCAACCGGCGTCCAGGTGCGCGTGCACGCGTGCCGGCACGCCGCCGGCGCTGTGCGAGGCGGCCATGCCGATGTCATCGGAGAACACCACGCCGCGGAAGCCGAGTTCGCCGCGCAGGACGTCCTGGATCCAGCGTGGGGAATAGCCGGCGGGCTCCGCTGCCACCTGCGGATAGATCACGTGCGCCATCATCACCGCATCGGCACCGGCGGCGATGCCGGCCTGGAACGGCACCAGGTCCTGCGCGCGCAGCTCGTCCAGCGCACGCGGGTCGATCGCGGTATCGACGTGGGTGTCTTCCAGCACGGTGCCGTGACCAGGAAAATGCTTGAGCGTGGCGGCCATGCCGACCGCGTGCATGCCGCGCACATAGGCTGCAGTGAACGCGGCCACGACCTGCGGGTCTTCACTGAAGGCGCGGTTGCCGATGGCGCGGTTGCCGCGGCCAAGGTCGACCACCGGGGCGAAGCTGAGATCCAGGCCGCTGGCGCGGACTTCACTGGCCATCAGCCAGGCATGCTGCTCGGCCAGCGCCAGGGCCCGCTGCGGGTCGGTGGCGTACAGGGCACCAATGTCCTGCAGCGGCGGAAGATCGCTGTAACCCTCGCGGAAGCGCTGCACACGGCCGCCTTCCTGGTCCACGCAGATCAGCTGCGGGCGCGGGGCAGCGGCACGGATGGCCGCGCTCAGATCGGTCACCTGCTGGCGCGAGGCGAAGTTGCGCTTGAACAGCACTATTCCGGCCACGGCGTCGTGCTGCAGCCAGTCACGTTCCTGGGCGGTCAGTTCGGTGCCGGCAACGCCGATCAGCAGCATGGTCGATCTCCACAACGCGCGCCCGCATGGCGCAGTGCCGCATTGTCGCAGAACCGGCCGACAGGCGCAGTGGTCAGAAAAAGGGGACGGAGGGGATTAAGGCGCAATCGGCCCCAAGGGGCTGGATACGTCTTAATCCCCTCCGTCCCCTTTTGAGGAGCCGGTCAGACCTTGCAGCTGTCCGGGCCGCAGGCCTCGTCGCCGTCAGCCGGGGTAGCCGGGGCGCCCTGTTCTGCCGCGATCTGCCGCAGGGCCTGGGCGAACGCCTCGGGTGGCTGCGCCCCGGAAATCGCCCACTTCCCATCGATCACGAAGGTCGGCACCGACGAAATGCCCAGTGCATGGGCCTGCGCCAGCTTGGCTTCGACCTCGGCCAGGCCGCGGTCGGAGGCCAGCATCTGCGCGATTTCACCCCCGTCCAGGCCGCCCGCCACGCCGGCCTTCACCAGTACAGCGTTGTCGGCCAGGTTCTGGCCATGTTCGAAGTGGGCGCGGAACAGCGCTTCACCCACCGCATCCTGCACGCCATGCTGGCCGGCCAGCCACAACACCCGATGCGCCGGCAGTGTGGTCACCCGCACCTGGCCCTGGTTGAAATCCATCGGCAGCCCCTCCGCGCGCGCGGTGGTCTGGGTCTGGCCGAGGATCTGCTCGGTGCGCTCGACGCCCCCGAACTTGCGCGCATAGGCCTCGCGCAGCGGCACCGGGGTGTCGTCCGCATCCGGGTCCAGCTGGAACGGCTGCCAGTGGATATCGAGTTCAGGCGCATTGGCGCCCAGCAACTGCACGCCCTGCTGGAAACGATGCTTGCCGATCCAGCACCAGGGGCAGACCACGTCGGAGTAGATGTCGATTCTCATGTCCACGACATGGGGACCGCCTTCCTCGATAAAAGGGGACGGAGGGGATTAAGTCGCTTTCCGCACAGGCGGGGTAAAGACGACTTAATCCCCTCCGTCCCCTTTTTGGGGGTTCACCACTGTGAATACGGGCGGCTGGCCAGGGCAACGTTGTAGTAGCGGGCGTCATCGGTCACTTCGGCGCCGACCCAGTCCGGCAGGTCGATGGCCTGATCGGCGCTTTCCAGTTCGACTTCGGCCACCACCAGACCGGCGTTGTCACCGAGGAATTCGTCCACTTCCCAGGTCAGGCCGGCGTGTTCGACCAGATGGCGGCGCTTGTCGATCAGGCCGCCGACACACAGCGCCAGCAGTGCGCGCGCGTCCTCCACCGGGATCGGGTAGTCGAACTCCTGCCGGGTATGGCCGAGGGTGCGCGACTTCAGGTTCAGCGCGGCGTGGTCGCCTTCGATGCGTACGCGCACCGAGGCGTTCTGGGTGCCGCGGTCGAGCGCGCCCATGTCGTTGATGTAGCCCTGCGCCATCGGGATCACCCGATGCGCGGCGGTGCGCCAGCCATCGCTGCTGACCAGGAATTTGCGTTCGATTTCGATGCCCATGGCGCAATTATGCGCCACGGGTGATGACCGCTGCTCAGCGCTTTTCGAATACCGCGATGCTTTCCACGTGCGCGGTGTGCGGGAACATGTCCATGGCACCGGCGCTGACCAGGGTGAAGCCCTGTTCGTTGACCAGATAGCCGGCATCGCGCGCCAGCGAGCCCGGGTGGCAGCTGACGTAGACGATGCGCTTGAACTGCTTCAGCGGCAGCTGCTGCAGCACTTCGATCGCGCCGGAGCGCGGCGGATCCAGCAGCAGCTTGTCGAAGCCCTGGCGCATCCACGTCGTGCTGCGCTGGTCCTGGGTCAGGTCGGCGCTGAAGAACTGCGCGTTCGCCAGGCCGTTGCGCTCCGCGTTCTCACGCGCACGCGCGACGAGGCCGGCATCGCCTTCCACACCCACCACTTCACGCACACGGCGGGCCAACGGCAGGGTGAAGTTGCCCAGGCCGCAGAACAGGTCCAGCACGCGCTCGTCCTCACCCGGCTGCAGCAGGTCCAGGGCGTGGGCGATCATCTTCTCGTTGAGCTTGGCATTGACCTGGATGAAATCCAGCGGGCGGAACGCCAGCTCGACATCCCACGGCGCCAGCCGGAACGACAGCGCCACGCCCTGCCCGTCCAGCGGCTGCACGGTGTCCACGCCACCGGACTGCAGGTAGATCACGAAGCCATGCTGCTGGCCGAAGGCGGCCCAGGCCGCGCGGTCGGCATCGCTGAGTGGCTGCAGGTGGCGCACGGTCAGGACCACGGCCTGGTCACCGGCGATGAATTCGATCTGAGGGATGTCACGCTTGCCATCGAGCGTTTCGATGAAGGTGGACAACGCCTCGACCTTGGTGCCGATCTCCGGAATCACGGTCAGGCACTGGCTGAGGTCGGCGACGAAACGCGGATCCTGTTCACGGAAGCCAACCAGGGTCTTGTCCTTCTTCTCGACCCGGCGCACCGAGAAGCGGCCCTTGCGGCGGTAGCCCCAGCTCTCGCCGACCAGCGGCGCAAGCACGGTGCCCGGCTTCACATGGCCAATCCGCTCCAGGTTATCCATCAGCACGCGCTGCTTGGCGACGATCTGCTGGTCTTCGTCCAGGTGCTGCAGCACGCAGCCGGCGCAGGTACCGAAATGGGGGCACTTGGGGATCACCCGCTGCGGCGAGGCCTGCAGCACCTCCAGCGTGCGCGCCTCGTCGAAATGGCGGCTGCGGGCAGTCTGTTCAGCCATCACCACCTCACCGGGCAGGGCGCCGCTGACGAAGGTGACCTTGCCGCCCTCGCCTTCACGGCGGGCGACACCGCGACCATCATGGCTGAGGTCGAGGATCTCGGTCTGGAACGGGGTACGGTCGGTGCGGGAGCGGGATCGGGCCACGTGGCAACAGGCTGCGGGCAAAAATGGGGGCGTATTGTCGCAGATCCTGACCGATGGGGCCCGGACCCGCTTGCGCCCGTGGCCGCCGTGCTTGATGATTGGGACAGCTGACATGGAGGCAGCCCTGATGCAGATGACCCCGCGGGCCGCACGGCCCCGCTTCCTGCTTGTCGAGGACGACATCATCAGCCGCGGTTTTTTCAAGGCGGCGTTGGAAACGTTACCGGCGGACGTGGACACCGCAGATTCACTGGCCAGTGCCCTGGCCAGTGCCGAGCCCGGCTCGCATGACCTGTGGCTGATCGACGTCAACCTGCCGGACGGCAATGGCGCGCAGCTGTTGCGTGAGTTGCGCCGTTCACATCCCGACACGCCGGCGCTGGCACATACCGCCGACGGCGATGCCTCCATTCACGCCCGCCTGCGCGAAGCTGGTTTCAGCGACACCCTGGTCAAGCCACTGGGCCGCGACCAGCTGCTGAAGGCCGTGCGCCGAGCGCTGGTCAACAGCCCGGCGGGGATCTTCGTGGCACAGGCCCCGGCCGCGGTCGAACTGGCCGTACAGGACTGGGACGAGACCGCAGCCCTGGCCGCGCTCAATGGCCAGCGCAACCACCTGATCGCCCTGCGCGAGCTGTTCCTGGCCGAGTTGCCGGGCGTGCGCGACGCGGTCGAGCAGGCGGTCGACCAGCACGACGAGCGCCAGTTGCGCAGCCAGTTGCACCGATTGCAGGCCAGCTGTGGCTTCGTGGGGGCGGCACGGTTGGGACGGGCGGTGCGCCAGCTGCATCATGCGCCCGAGTCCGGGCAGGCCCAGGCGGGGTTCCGCGACGCGGTGGCAGCGCTCCTGCACTGAGGGGTGGTTCGGCAGGGCTTGCAGCCCTGCACCTGCCTCAAGCCAGAGCAACAGCCGAAGCAACGGCAACAGTGGGCATCCCGTGGGATGGCGGGGCACTGTGCGTATGCGGGGACGGCGCGAGTACGTCCATGTAGCCTTGGTCGCGCCATCCATGGCGCTCACACCCCGCAAACCCACAGTGCCCCGCCTTCGACAGTTGACCGGTGGCCAGTAGATCCACGCCATGCGTGGATGAATCTCTGTCAGATATCGAAATTCAAACTGGGGTCAGATCCGTTTTCCTTCGGAAAACGGAT